>JANPGQ010000097.1:0-12820 GCA_031423975.1 Cytophagales bacterium
CGTAAAACCAAGTATCTCTTATTTAGTGAAAATTCGTAATAAGGAAGAGAAAGTTGTGAAAGAAGAAGCACACGCTGAACCACATCATTCTTAGTCTGTTTAGTTAAAAATTTTGATTTAAAATTAAATATAAAAATATATGTCGCACGTAGTATCACCCATAAGAGAAACCCTTGTTTCAGGCGGTAAATCTTATCATGACGTTACAAATGATATTTGTAAGCAAGTTGAGGGAGAACCTACCAAAGAGTGGAAAATCGCTTTTGGAGTTTCTTGCTTAGTATTCGCTTACGGAGCTTTTTGCTTGGGCTACACGTGGTGGCAAGGCATTGGAGTATGGGGTTTGAATAAGACCGTAGGTTGGGCATGGGATATCACCAACTTCGTATGGTGGGTAGGTATCGGTCACGCTGGTACACTTATCTCTGCTGTACTTTTGTTATTCCGTCAAAAATGGAGAACATCAATCAACCGTTCGGCTGAAGCAATGACTATTTTTGCCGTACTTTGTGCAGCTTCTTTCATCTTAGCTCACATGGGTCGTCCTTGGTTATTTCACTGGGCATTGCCTCTGCCAAATACCTTCGGTTCGTTGTGGGTAAACTTTAACTCTCCTTTGGTTTGGGACGTTTTTGCTATCTCTACTTATCTTTCAGTATCATTGGTATTTTGGTATATGGGTCTTGTGCCTGATTTAGCAACTATTCGTGATAGAGCACAAACCAAAGCATCGAAATTTTGGTATGGTTTATTCAGTTTAGGTTGGACAGGTTCAGCAAAAACTTGGGCTCGTTACGAATACGTTTCCTTGATTTTGGCAGGTATCTCAACGCCACTTGTACTTTCGGTACATACAATTGTATCAATGGACTTTGCAACTTCTGTAATTCCAGGATGGCATACTACAATTTTCCCTCCATACTTCGTGGCAGGTGCGATTTTCTCAGGTTTTGCCATGGTACAGACGCTTTTGTTGATTACCCGTGTAGTATTTAAGTTAGAAGACTATATCACTATCGAACACATTGAAATGATGAATATCATCATTACTGTTACGGGTTCAATTGTGGGTATTGCTTACTTGACAGAGTTCTTTATTGCTTGGTATTCAGGGGTAGAGTATGAATCATATTGTTTTCTTAATCGTGCTACTGGACCTTATTGGTGGGCATATTGGATGATGATGACCTGTAATGTGGTTTCTCCACAATTATTCTGGTTTAAGAAAATCCGTACCAGTATTTTGGTTTCATTTATCCTATCAATTGTAGTAAATATCGGTATGTGGTTCGAGCGTTTTGTAATTATCGTTTCGTCTCTTCACCGTGATTACCTTCCATCTTCGTGGGCAATGTTCTCGCCAACGAGATATGATATTGGTGATTATATTTTCTCATTTGGATTGTTCTTCACGCTATTTTTCTTGTTCGCTAAGTTTTTACCAGTGATTAATATGTTTGAGGTAAAATCAGTAATGAAGGGTGTTTCAACAAACTATCCATTCAAGAAAAAGCCTTCAACAGGAGAAAAAACAAAAGAAACAGTACATTGATGAATGGCTGTCGGCTATTGGCTGTTGGCTTTTAGCTTTGGCAAATATTATTAAAATCACAAAAAAAATCTTTGTAAAGTTTAATTTTCAAAATTAGCAGTACAATTGCCAAAAGCCGAAAGCCGAAAGCCGAAAGCCAAAGGCTGAAAGCCAAAAAAACAATGGATTTAACAGAAAGATATTTAGTAGGAGTTTACGACGATGACGATGAGGTTTTACAAGCTGTTACCGAAATCAAAAACAATGGTGTGAAAATCGAAGAAGTTTATACGCCATTCCCAATTCACGGACTTGACGTAGCTATTGGGCATCCACGTACACGTATTCCAATCGCAGCCTTTATGTTTGGTTGTTTGGGTTTGACTTGTATAGTGTCTTTGATTAGCTATACCATGTACTTCGACTGGCCCATGATTATTGGAGGTAAAGATTTCTTTGCTCTTCCAGATTTCGTTCCAGTATCTTTTGAAGGAACGGTACTATTTACAGCTTTCGGAATGGTGGGTACTTTCTTAGTATCAAACAGTCTTTGGCCTGGTAAAAAACCAAGAACATTCGATTTGAGAAGTACAGACGATAAATTTATTATGACCATCAATATGGCTAAAAATAAAAAATCAGAAGCTGAAATCGAAACACTATTGAGAGCATCAGGGGCAATCGAAGTAAATGTTAAACAATTTTAGTGCAACCATTCAATATTATGTTTACCAATAAAACAAAAAGTCTTTTAGTATCAGGAGTTATTGCTTTGGCAATGACATCTTGTGGAGACAAACATAACGACCAAGGCACAGAATTTGCTCCGAATATGTATCATTCGGTAGGATATGAGCCTCTATCACAATCAGAAGGTGATACAAACCATATTAATCCTCACGGAATGAATATGCGTCTGCCTGTGAAGGGAACTGTACCTCGCAAATACGTTGAGAAAAACGAAGATGAAGATGTAAATGCCGCATTGATAGAAATGGATTTGATTTCCCGTAATATCAAAGCTGGTGATATGGCTTCCTCTGAAAAGTTATTAACTAATCCTTTTGAAGCAACAGGAGAAAATTTTGACAAAGGAAAAGAGCAATACGAAAGATTTTGTCAGCACTGTCATGGTGAATTAGGTAAAGGCGATGGACTTGTTGCAAAAATGTATAAAGGTGTGCCAGTATATTCATCAGACGCTTTGAAAAACTTGAATGATGGACATATTTTTCACACCATTACACACGGGAAAGGCCGTATGTGGGCTCACGGTTCACAGATTTCATCGGCAGATCGTTGGAAGATTGTTTTGTATGTACATGAGTTGCAAAAGCAGTAATGTTTAAAAAGTGATTTGCGAAAAGCAAATTGCTATTAACAACTACATTTCTCTCACACAAAAAATGTAATTGTTAAAATTGATTCTTTTAAAGGTATTTTGTGGTAAAAATGATTTTTAGAAAATTGGCTTATTAATTCGCTGTTCGCTCATTTCACAAACTACTAATTTTCAAATTATAAAATTTTCAAATCATAATGGCGGGACATTCACATTTTTCCCCATCTAACGTCGAAGAATTCTTTGAATTCACTGCGGAAGGTCGCAAGAGGGTAATCTATGCTTTTGTGGCAGGTTTAGTAGCTCTAATTGCTGGGATTTACCTATTATCCAAAGGCGAACACGAAGCCGCACACGCCGTAGCTGAACACGGTGCTGAACATGGCGAACATCTTTCAGGTGGGGCAGCCGCACACCATGGGAACTATCATTGGACAGACCGTATTTGGGCAAATGTTTGGTTAAATGGTGTTTTCTTTACAGGTATTGCTGTAATAGGGATGTTCTTCGTATCGCTACAATATTTAGCAAAAGCGGGTTGGTCATCGGTTGTAAAACGTGTTGCTGAAGCATTTCCAGTATTTTTATTAGTTACGGGACCGATTTTATTATTAACGTTCATTTTCAAAGGAGATGTGATTTTCCACTGGATGCACGAAGGTATTACCGTCAAAGGTTCTGAGCATTACGATAAAATTATTGCTGGCAAAGCAGGTTACCTAAACTCAGGTTTTTTTATTGGTCGTATGGTATTTTTCTTCGTGGGTTGGATTGCTCTTTGGCAATGGATGCGTAGAAAATCATTAGATGAAGATTTGAACGGTGGAACGGAAGATTTCTATCAAATGGTAAAAATTGGAACCATTTTTATTCTTTTGATGGGTGTTTCAAGTTCAATGTCAGCTTGGGACTGGGTGATGTCAATTGATACACACTGGTTTTCAACAATGTTTGGCTGGTATATGTTCTCTTCTTGGCACGTAACAGGTTTAGCAACCATCACCTTAACAGTATTGTTCTTGCAAGACAAAGGCTACATGAAGTATGTAACTTTTAACCATATGCACGATTTAGGTAAATTTATGTTTGCCTTCTCAATCTTCTGGACGTATGTATGGTTTGCACAATTTTTGTTGATTTATTACGCAAACTTTCCAGAAGAGACTATCTATTTCTTGGAGCGTTGGGAAGGACATAATAAGATTTATAAGACCACTGAAATCCTGAACGTATTGTTCAACTTTTTGTTCCCATTCTTAATTCTGATGACTCGTGATGCAAAACGTACTCCTATTTTCTTGAAAATAGCTTGTACATTCATTATTGTAGGACATTATTTGGATTTCTATCAAATGATTATGCCAGGTGTTGTTGGACCCCACGGAGGATATGGTTTAGTTGAATTTGGAATGGTAACCGTGTTTGCATCGGCTTTCATTTATATGGTATCAAACCAATTAACAAAGGCTTCATTGATTGCGAAGAATCATCCATTCTTGGAAGAAGCTCTTCACCACGATATTTAGTAAAAAGATTGGTCGTCGATAGGCAACCAATTATTTTCTATAAAAATTAAAATATTAGCAAACATTTCTATTCAACATTTCTTTATAGAGGTATAGCTATCAAATTATTAAAAGTATAACCAAAAATTAGCTAATAAAATGACATATTTAATAGGTCTTTTGTCGGTAGTATTCTTAGCGTTGGCAATCATGATTGTCAGCAAGAGTATGACGTTGTCGAAAGGTATTCAAGTCTCTGAAAATGACGATGATTCACCAGTAGATGGAGCAAATAACTTGAATGCAATTGGATTCATTTTATTCTTAGTATTCGGCTCAATTGGGGCAACTTGGTCTTTCATACACTCAAAGCCTGATTTATTACCAGTAGCTGCTTCAGAACACGGTTTGATTACTGATAGAATGTTTTGGATTTCGATGGGTGTAATTACATTTGCTTTCTTTGTAACAAACGCATTATTATTCACTTTTCCTTTCATCTATCGTCACAAAAAAGGTAAAGTTGCTACTTTTTTTCCTGTAAACCATAAACTAGAATTAATATGGACGGTTATTCCAGCAATTGTAATGGCGGTTTTAGTATTTTCTGGTTTCAAAGTCTGGAGGGATATTACTTCAAAAGCACCTGATAATGCAGTGGTAATTGAAGTAACTGGTCATCAATTTGGTTGGTATGTACGTTATTCTGGGAACGATGATAGCAAGTTGGGTAACAATAATTATAAATTAATTGATGATACTAACTCTTTGGGTATTGACTTGACAGATGAACACTCTTTTGATGATTTTACAACTACTGAAATGCACTTCCCAAAAGGCGTTCCCGTATTGTTGAAAATTAAAGCACAAGATGTTTTGCACTCAGTTTATCTACCTTATATGCGTGTGAAAATGGATGCAGTACCAGGTATGCCAACGAAATTTTGGTTTGTACCAAATATGACAACCGATGAGATGCGTTATAAAACGGGTAATCCTGATTTTAACTACAAATTGAATTGTACAGAAATTTGTGGACGTGGACACTTTGGAATGGCAATGACCGTATTTGTGGATACACCAGAAGAATACGCAGCATGGTGTAAAGAACAAAAGCCTTTCTTGACTCAAAATCCAGATTATTTGGCAAAAGTACCAGAGAAATTGAAATCGAAGGCTCAAAAATATATTCCTGCACCCGCACCAGCGGCCACGGATAGTACGCAAGCAAGCGGGTCTGCAGCACCTGCATCAGCTTCTTTAAGATAAGAAATCTTTATTTAAAAAAGTAAATTTTATAAATTATGGCAACCGCAACACTACACGCAACAGACGTTCAAACTCACGGTCATGATGACCATGAGCATGAAGAGTTGGGATTCGTGAGAAAATATATTTTCTCGGAAGATCACAAAACCATTGCAAAGCAGTATTTAATTTCAGGTATTATCTGGGCATTTTTCGGAGGTGCAATGTCAATTATTTTCCGTTTGCAATTAGGATTTCCTAACATGGATTTAACTTGGTTAAAACCAGTGTTAGGTCAGTGGATTGTGGAAGGAAAATTAGAAAAAGAATTTTATTTAGCACTCGTAACGATGCACGGAACCATTATGGTTTTCTTTGTATTGACGGCGGGTCTGTCAGGAACATTTTCAAATTTCTTAATTCCATTACAAATTGGAGCAAGAGATATGGCATCTGGATTTATCAATATGCTCTCATATTGGTTCTTCTTTTTGGCATCAGTGATTATGTTTTCGTCATTATTTATTGAAACTGGTCCAGCATCGGGTGGTTGGGTAATATATCCACCATTAAGTGCTTTGCCACAAGCTATGCCTGGTTCAGGGTTGGGTATGACACTTTGGTTAACGAGTATGGCTCTGTTTATTGTCTCGCAATTAATGGGTGGTATCAACTACATCTGTACTGTAATTAACTTACGGACACGTGGTATGTCATTTACGAAATTACCTTTGACGATATGGGCGTTCTTCTTTACAGCAATTTTGGGACTTTTATCCTTCCCAGTGTTGTTATCGGCCGCTTTATTATTAATCTTTGATCGTAGTTTTGGAACATCATTCTATTTGTCTGAAATATATATTGGTGGTGAGGCTTTACCAAATATTGGTGGTTCAGCCATTTTGTATCAGCATTTATTTTGGTTCTTAGGACACCCTGAGGTTTATATCGTGTTGTTGCCAGCTTTGGGTATTACTTCGGAAATCATTGCTACTAACTCACGTAAGCCTATTTTCGGATACCGTGCGATGATTGGTTCGATGGCTGGTATTACATTCTTAGCGTTTATTGTTTGGGCTCACCATATGTTCGTAACGGGTATGAATCCGTTCTTGGGGTCAGTGTTTATGTTCTTGACATTGATTATTGCAGTACCATCAGCGGTAAAGGCATTTAACTATATTACAACACTTTGGAGAGGAAATATCATCTTTACCCCAGCAATGTTGTTTTCAATTGGTTTGGTTTCATTGTTTATTTCAGGAGGTCTTACTGGTATTATTTTAGGTAACTCTGCCTTGGATATTAACCTTCACGATACGTATTTTGTAGTAGCTCATTTTCACTTAGTAATGGGTGCGGCATCTTTCTTCGGATTGATGGCAGGTGTGTATCATTGGTTTCCAAAATTATTTGGTAGAATGATGAATAAGACTGCAGGATATGTACACTTTTGGTTTACATTCGTAGGTGTTTATTGCGTGTTTTTCCCAATGCACTATATTGGTTTAGCGGGTTTCCCACGTCGTTATTATTCATTCACGGCATTAGGGAATGGTAGAATGGAAGCCTTTGTGGATATGAATATGTTCATCTCTATTGCTGCTATCATTACTTTCACGGCACAAGCGATTTTTGCTATCAACTTTGTATATTCAATTTTCAAAGGGAAAAGAGCTCCATTAAACCCTTGGAATTCTAATACTTTGGAATGGACAACACCAGTTGATCTTGGTCATGGAAACTGGGAAGGAGAGATTCCAGCGGTTTATCGTTGGCCTTACGATTACAGCAAACCCGGTTCAGCTATTGACTTTATACCTCAAAATGTTCCATATTCAGCAACACCTGAATCTAACTTGCCAGAGGAAAGAGCTGAGATAGCGAGAGAGGCAGAAATTGAAGGGCTTTTAGATAATCAGAATGCTTCTTATAGTCACTAAGATATAAGTACCTCTAAAATTGAGAATATATTGACTAAGAAATAAGTCCGTATATTCTCAATTTTTGTTTTGGAGGAATTAGAGATTAGATTTTTTAATGAAAAAATTAGTTGTTTCAATGTTTGATGTTCGGTTTTCGATGTTTGATTTTTGAGCATTGAACTCTATTATTTTTTCCGAACATCGCACATTGAGAAACTAACATCGAAACAAATGCTTTTCCGAAAATTAGGTATAGCCACCATAATCACCGTTTATCTGTTAGTATTGGCAGGAGGAATCGTGCGTAGTACAGGTTCAGGGATGGGTTGCCCTGATTGGCCTAAATGTTTTGGAATGTTGATTCCGCCCACTGAAGCCAGTCAATTACCTGCCAATTACCAGCAAATTTATGCCGAAAAACTGCATGGAGAAGTTGAATTTAATGTTAGCAAAACGTGGATAGAATATGTGAACCGTTTGTTAGGAGCATTCACTGGATTCCTTGTTTTTGGAACTTTTATTGCCTCTATTTTCTCTTATTGGAAAAAAGATAAGGCAATTATTTATCTATCATTTTTGGCGGTTTTATTAATAGGAGCAAATGGTGCGTTGGGCAAATATGTGGTGGATTCTTTTTTGAAACCTGGGGTAGTTACTCTACACATGATGCTTGCAGTTTTAGTGATTTTTGTTTTACTATATGCTATTGCAAGAGCATGGTCGGAAGTGATTGAAACCGAAGAAATAGTAGAGAAGGCATTTTTGAACAAACTATTAATCCTTATCTTGATACTTTCAACTTCACAGGTTCTTTTGGGTACGCAAGTGCGAGAAGCGATTGATAAAGTAGTAGCTAATCCAATATTTGGGTATAATCGAGAGACTTGGATTGAGCAAATGGGTCTGACTTTTTATATTCATCGTTCTTATTCACTTTTGATTTTAGGATTACATATTTACCTTATTTGGCAACTTCGAAAGAATATTCAACAAAAAGGGTTGGTCTATAATTTCACCCAAGCTCTTGTAGGAATAATCATTATTGAAATAATCACAGGGACAATTATGGCTTATTTCGCTATTCCTGCTTATATTCAACCTGTTCACTTAACCTTAGCCATTATATCATTAGGAATACAATTTATAGTTTTACTGTTATTAAATTCTGAAAAAGTATTTAAACTATATAAATTAAGCATTAAGAGTAAACTTAATACTTAATACATTCAAATGACAACAATAAACGAAAATATAGCCATTAATTCTGCTTCAAAAGCGAAGGCATATTACGAATTATTAAAATTTAGACTATCTGCCTTGGTAGCTTTTTCGGGGGCTTTTGGCTATTCCTTGGCCGTTGATAGAATCGATTGGTGGAAGCTCACTTTAATCAGTTTAGGGGGCTTCTTCATTACGGGAGCCGCTAATATCGTTAATCAGATCAAAGAAGTAGAATTAGATAAATTGATGAAACGTACACAAAATCGTCCCTTACCAACGGGGCGTTTAAGTGTAAACGAAGCTGCAATTTTCTGTATAATACTTTTCACTATTGCGAGTTATATTCTCTTTTTTGAGTTTAATTACAAAGCAGGTTTATTAGGTGTGCTTTCGTTTTTGCTATACGGATACACTTATACACCTTTGAAAAGAGTGGGTCCAATCTCAGTTTTTGTAGGAGCGTTTCCAGGAGCATTTCCTCCGATGATTGGATGGGTTGCCGCAACGGGGCATTTTGGTTTAGAACCTGGAATCCTTTTTGCGATACAATTTTTTTGGCAATTTCCCCATTTTTGGGCAATTGCTTGGGTAGCCGATGAAGATTACCAGAGAGCAGGATTTAAAATGTTGCCCAATAACGGACACAAAGATCTCCGTACCGCAATAACCATGATGAGCTATGCAATCTTCTTAGTGCCTTGCGGATTTATCCCGCATCTTTTGGGCATGACGGGTATGAACTCTGCTATCGTAGCGGTAACGTGTGGCGTATTATTCTTATCACAGACATTTTATTTGATGTCAAAACCAACTGATAAAGCAGCTTTGATGTTGATGTTTGGTTCATTTATTTATTTACCAATAGTACAGATTGCCTTTTTGATGGATAAAATTTAAAAACATGACACAAGAACATTTAGCCAATATAAACCTCGACGAGCCAGAAGAAACCTTGTCGATGAATCCCAAAAAATTCATGCTTTGGCTTGCCATAGTATCAATCATGATGATGTTTGCAGGATGGACTTCGGGGTACTTAGTTCGTAAGGCAGAGGGACGCTGGCACGAATTTGAAATACCACAAATCTTCTGGTATTCAACAGCAATCCTTTTAATTAGTAGCGTTTCGATGATTTTTGCCGTAAGAGCTGCAAAAAAAGACAATTTCAATACGCTTAAAACAGCAATATCTATTACTTTTGTATTCGGAATTGCATTTTTAGTGATGCAAGTACTGGGTTTCTCTGATTTAATTCAGAATAAACTCTTCTTTGCGGGTAGTGATGTAGCTTCATCATGGTTATACGCACTGGTAGGTTTACACGCCGCCCACGTGATTTCAGGCTTAGTGGTGTTATTAATTTCTTTGATTTCAGCTTTTGGATTTAAAAAAGAATCAAAGAATTTGTTACGAATTCAGCTTTGTGCTACATATTGGCACTTTTTAGATTTGTTGTGGCTGTATTTATTCTTATTTTTGTATTTCAATAGATAATAAATTTTCTGATAAACATAAAACGTTAAAAAATGTCTGCAATTCATGCTACTGCCGTTCCCGAAAAATTAACTTGGACGGGTGGTTCAGAACCATTGAAAGCAAGTTATGGAAAACTCATGATGTGGTTTTTCTTACTTTCTGATACTTTTACTTTCTCAGCCTTGTTGGTTACTTACGGAATGATTCGTTTCAGTAACAACGCTTATGATGGTGCCCACGAAGCGTTCTTCTTTTCAACTACGCATTGGCCCATTCCTGATAAAGTATTTTCGGCATTACCTTTTTTGCATGGCGTTGAAGCTCCTTTGATTTTCGTAGGAATCATGACTTTTATATTGATTTTTAGTTCGGTAACAATGGTATTAGCCGTAGAAGCTGGACACCGTGAAGACCGTGCTGACGTAGAAAAATGGATGTTGTGGACGATAGTAGGTGGTTTCACGTTCTTAGGCTCACAGGCTTGGGAATGGTCTCACTTTATTCACGGACCAGAACTGGCTTTGGCTGCAAAAGATGCCGCTGGAAAAGCCATTGACGGTGCAAACTTAGTACGTAATCCTTATGGACCTCCTGCCTTTGCAGATTTGTTTTTCTTCATCACAGGCTTTCACGGAACGCACGTGTTTTCAGGCGTAATCTTGAATGTCTTAATTTTCTTCAATGCCGCAACGGGTGTATATGAACGTCGTGGGCATTATGAAATGGTAGAGAAAGTAGGTCTTTACTGGCACTTTGTAGATTTAGTTTGGGTATTTGTATTTACCTTCTTCTACTTAGTATAATTTTTAAAAGTATTAAGTATTAGGTATCGAAATAAAACGTATGCCTAAACTATCAATCATTAACTGTTAATTATCAACTGAATAAAATGGCAGCATACGCACAACCAAACGAAACAGAAACAAAAGTAATTGCACCTGCACAGACAGGAGCAATTTGGAAAACTTTTTGGATATTGTTAATATTAACCGCAATCGAATTTGTGATTGCCTTTAATATGCCAAATAATCACTACCGTGTAGCTATTTTCGCTACGATGACTATCGTGAAAGCATTCTTCATTGTGGGCGAATTTATGCACTTAAAGCAAGAAGCAAAGACTTTAATTTGGGCAGTTTTATTCCCCGTAATTACGATTGCTTGGTTATTGCTGGCTTTACTTTTGGAAGGCGGAGCTCATAGATAATATGTAGCACGACGGCAATAGTTGCCTAATTCTTACCTTCGTGTAGTAGGTAAAAAATATTTGAATAATCCCTGTACATTTTAAAACCATTGCCTCAACAATAGCGTTATAACTTGTAATAATGGATTTCAGAAAAAAGTTTATGGTCATTAAGAAAATAGACAATCTATTACTAATTGCCAATAACTAAACCAAAATATGTCTCAAAAAACTGTCAAAGCTGGAATCCTAATCGCTGCATTAGTTGTTCCAGCTTTAATTTTTTTATACCTCAAAGGCTTTGGGGAAAATCATTATAATTTGCCCTACATGATTCCATTGACGGACTCCACCACGGGAAATGTAATGATGAAAAAGAACCCGAATCCACGGTGGAATCAGCCTGAAATGGATACTGTTTTTCATACGATTCCAAATTGGAAACTGACAGATGAAAATGGTAAGGAGTTTGTGGGTGAATCTTTGAAAGGAAAAATTTACGTAGCTGATTTCTTTTTTACTCGTTGTGGTTCTATTTGTCCAAAAATGTCCACCGAATTTACCCGTGTGCAAGATGTTTTTTCCAAGGAAGATGAAGTTCAATTGGCTTCTTTTTCAGTTGATCCAACCCATGACACGCCTGAAATGCTGAGAGAATATGCCAAAAAATATGATGCAAAAGCGGGTAAATGGCATTTTTTCACAGGTACAAAAACGCAAATATATCCATTGGCTGTGAAAGGTTATTTTATTCCAGTGGCTGATGCTTCGGAATATGACAAAGCGGTAAAATCACCAGATGAGACTTTTATTCATTCCGAAAAACTAATTTTAGTTGATAAAGAAGGGCATATTAGAGGGTTTTATGACGGAACCGATAAAAAAGATGTGGATAGACTGATTTTGGAAATAAGAGTTTTATTAAAGATTTACGCAACCGCAAATTAAGAACATGACTTCATTAACGTTAGAAAAAAGTACCAAAAACGAAAAAGTATTAAACATCCTTTCTATCGCTATACCAGTAGCGGTGGCACTATTGATTGGAATAAGAACAAAAATTGATTTAGGAGCTTGGACGAAGGTTTTGCCACACGTAATTGGTTTATTGAATACTACAACTTCATTGACATTGATTGCTGGATTTATTTTTATCAAAAACAAAAACATCAAAGGGCATCGCCAAATGATGGGGCTTTCTTTTATACAAGGGGCATTGTTTTTGATATTATATATTTTATACCACGTTTCAAACCCTTCAACATCTTATGGGGGCGAAGGCATCATGCGACCAATCTATTATTTTTTATTAGTTTCGCACATTGTGCTTTCCATTGGAGTAGTTTGGTTTGTTTTGAGAGCCGTTTATTTTGCATTGAGTGGAC
>JANPGQ010000098.1:0-5406 GCA_031423975.1 Cytophagales bacterium
GCAGCTTGTGCTTGCACCGTAGCAGCTACATAACGGTTGTATCTAAACAATTGGGGAGGTGTACTTTCCTCCGTAATTTTCACTAAATTATCCAACTGAATCAACTCGCCACGATTACTTTTTACGTATAACGAACGTAAATCTGTTACATCATTTCTTTCGGGACGGTCTATTTGCCCGATGATTTGGTACTGTTTTCCATTCATCAAAAAATAACCAAAACGTCTGCCCGAAAGCCCCAATTGAAGCGTTTGGGCTACATCCTGAATAGAAACACCCAAGTTTTGAGCTTTCTCACGGTCAATTTCAAGGCGTAATTCGGGCTTCGTAAATTTTAAATTTACATCAGCCACTTCAAATTTAGGTGATTCACGCACCTTTGCCATAAACTCTGGAATGGCTTTTTTGAGTTTATCAAAATTAGCCGCTTGAATAACAAACTGAATAGGCAATCCTCCCCCCGAACGCTGTCCTGTCTGAATGGTTGGCTCTTGTACTACGAACATTTTTGCACCCGTATATTTTTTTAGCTTGGGCTGAATTTCGTCCACAATTTGTTGCTGACTTCTTCGGCTTGCAGTATCTTGCAAAACCACCCGAATTGCCCCCGTATTAGCAGCTCCATTGCCAAAAGGTGGCGAAGTAATGGTAATAACACCACGACGCTCTTTTTCAGATAATTCTTTCATGAAAAGTTTACCTACTTCATCAGTTATACCCAGCATATAATCAAAAGTAGCTCCTTCAGGACCCGTTGCCGATACTCTAAAACCGCCTCTATCTTCCATAGGCGCAAGTTCGGATGGAATCGCTTCAAATTTAAAAAGGGCATAAATTATTCCGATAAAGCTTATCATCAAAACCCAAGCGAACCAACGAATTTTCAAGAAGCCTGCCAATGAATTGGAATAAGCATTGGTTAATCCTTGAAAAAACGGTTCAGTAACTCGGTAAAGCCAAGGTTGATGATGCCCTCCTTTCAGAATTTTGGAACTCAACATTGGCGTCAAGGTAAGCGATACAAAGGCTGAAATAATAACAGAACCCGCCACTACAATCCCAAATTCACGGAATAATCTCCCCGTAATTCCTTGTAAGAAAATAACTGGTAAAAACACCGCTGCCAAAGTTACAGTAGTAGAAATTACGGCAAAATAAATCTCTTTCGAACCTTCCAAAGATGCCTCCCAAGGGGACATTCCTTCTTCTATTTTGGCAAAAATATTTTCTAAAACCACAATGGCATCATCCACAACTAATCCAATTGACAGTACAATTCCTAACAAAGTCAGTACATTAATCGAAAAATTCATGATGTACATAATAAAAAAAACACCAATCAGCGAAACGGGAATTGCCGTTAATGGAATGAGCGTTGAACGCCAATCTCTTAGAAAAATAAAGATAATGAGAGCCACCAAAGCTATGGCAATAAAGATGGTTTCTTCTACTTCGGTGATAGATTTGCGAACGTATTTTGTATAGTCAAGTCCTAAAGTTATTTCAATATCATCGGGCAAAGTGGTTTTTATTTGCACCATTTTTTTCTCAATATCATTCACAATCTGAATCTGGTTTGCTCCTGGTTGTGGTATCACCGCTACCGCAATCATCGGAACCATATCTCTTTTGAAAAAAGTCTTTTCATTTTCAGGAGCCAATTCTGCAAATCCTACATCACTGAATTTCACCACTTTATCCAATTCTTCTCGTAATATTAAATTGTTAAAATCATCGGGCGTGGTAAGTCGTCCTTGGGTACGTACCGTAAGTTCGGTCATGGCTCCTTCTATGCTTCCAGATGGCAATTCGATGTTTTGTTTTGAAAGAGCATTTACGATGTCTGGGGCAGTAAGGCGATAAGAAGACAATTTTACGGGGTCAATTCTAAGTCGCATGGCGTACTTTTTTTCGCCCCAAATTTGTACAGAACTTACGCCTTTTATGGTTTGAAATTTCTCTTTAATATTTCGAGTAACCAGTTCATTTAATTCCAATAAATCACGTTTTGCCGATTTTACATTGATAAAATAAATAGGATTTGAGTCGGCATCGGCTTTGGCAACTACGGGTGGGTCAACGTCTTTTGGAAGGTTCGCTAACGAACGAGCCACACGGTCACGAACATCATTGGCAGCATCTTCAATATCAACGGCTAAATCAAATTCAACCGAAATTGTTGAGCGACCATCTCGACTGGACGAAGTAAGGGTACGAATACCCGCAATACCATTGATGGATTCCTCTAAAGGTTCGGTAATTTGCGATTCGATAATATCCGCATTTGCCCCTGTATAATTGGTTTGAACAGTAACAACGGGTGGGTCAACGCTTGGGAATTCTCTTATACCTAAGTAGGTATAACCAATTATGCCAAAAAGGATAATGAGAATAGACATTACCACCGCCAAAACGGGGCGTTTAATGCTGGTTTCGGAGATGGAAGCCATAGTTTTAGAGTTTTTATATACTTTTCTTTACAACCGATTTAATGGCCAAATTAATTCTTTCCGAACATTGAGCCAATGACCAATTTTGCTGAACGTTATCAATGGCAAATTTTGACATTTCTTTTTTTAATTCCTGATTATCAATGAGTTGCTGAATATATTCTGCAATTTCTTCGGGCTTTGTATTTGATAGAAAACCGTTTTTACCATGAATAATCGTTTCTCGAACACCTCCTTCGGCTACTGCAATTACCGGTGTTCCGCAGGCGTTGGCTTCTAAGGGAGCGAAACCGAAAGGCTCAAGATTAGAGGAATAAATCATGCAAATTGCTCCATTCAAAAGTTCTACTAATTGAGCATCTGTAACCATTTTTCTAACTTCCAACACTACTTCCAAAGAACGAGCTAATTCTACCATCTCATCCCAATATTCATCATCAACCATATTCCCAATCCATAACAATTTTGGGCGATTTTCTATAATATTTCCCACCGCTCGAATGGCTAACTCTGGATTTTTATGAGCGTAAAATCCGCCTAAACCTACCACGTAATGCTTTGTAAATGAAATATTTACAGGTTTAAAAAGCTCGTTATCAACGCCCAAATAACACACTTCCGAAGGCAATCCATAAGCTCTTTTACAGCTTTCCATTGAAAAATAAGAATTGACCAACACTTTATCAAAAGCCTTGAAATTCTTGCGTTCTTCACGTACATAAACCCTAAATTTATTAGCTCGCCAAGTATCGCTAAACATATAGACCCAAAACTTTGATGTCAGTTTACTCAAACTTTGAATGGGAGCTTCCCAAATTTGTTCGGGCATGGCTTCGTATAAATATCGATTGGGCTCTCCAAGGTACAATATCTTCGGAATTTTTATGAATTGACCAATAAAAGGCACACCATAAAATTGACAGCTATTCGCAAAAAGTACGTCAAAATCACCTTGGTTAATTTCGTTGGCACATTGCTGACAATGTTTTTCCATCAAAATCATATTCAAGTCTTTCTTGAAAAATAATGAAGAAATTTTTTCCCTCAAAGAAGGTTGCTTTTCAGAATATCTTAAAGGCACTTGATGGAGTTTTACACCATCAGGCAATTTCATAAATCCATCAGCATTGGGGGCATTTGCCCAAATTTCTACCTTGTGTCCTGCTGAAATTAATCCTTGAATATGATACTGTAAAGCTCTGCTACCACCGCCACTATGCAAGTTATGCCATACAGCTATTTTCATTTATTTTAAATTTGTTTAACATTTTGATACGTATTTATAGATAGTGGTTGTTTTGGTAAAAGGTGAACGGTACACGGTGAACGGTTTTGGCATTTTCGATTTTAACGTCCGAACCGTTCACCGTGTACCGTTCACCGTTTACCGTTTCTTACCGTTCACAGTCAGAAACTTTCATCCAAACTGCTCCAGCTTCATTCGATTTTACAACGGTATCAATAAAAGTCATGCCTCTGATTCCTTCTTCAATACCTGGGAAATCGTGAATTTCTGGATTATAGCCCCCCGTTGTGCTTTCACTTTCACCAGCTAAACCACCTGCAACATTTTCTTTGGCAACTTCGCCCCATCTTGCTCTGAGAGCATAAGCAAAGTTTCTGTAAATACTGGCAAAAGTTTCAATGTATCCTTCGGGGTGTCCTGCGGGTTGGCGAGTATGAGCCTGTGCTTGTGGTGATAAATCTCCCACACCTGTGCGGATAATGCGAGAACCTTTTTCTTGATTGGTTAAAATGAGGGTATTGGGTTCCATTTGTCGCCATTTCAAACCCCCAAATTCTCCATAAATTCTAATATTCAAATCATTCTCTTCACCATTACAAATCTGTGAATTATGAAGTATTCCTTTTGCTCCGTTATCAAAACGTAAAAGCATATTGGCATCATCGTCCAATCGTCGTCCTTCCACAAATATACTCAAATCGGCACATATTTCCGTAATTTTCAAACCTGTAATATATTCAGCCAAATTTTCAGCATGCGTACCAATATCACCTACACCACCTGCTGCACCACAACGGGCAGGGTCAGTTCGCCAATCGGCTTGCTTTTGACCCGTAGCTTCCAACAATTGCGAAAGCCAACCTTGCGGATATTCCACTATAACTTTCCTTACCTTACCAATAACGCCATTTTTAATCATTTGTTTTGCCTCCTTCACCATCGGGTAGGCGGTGTAATTGTGCGTAAGGCAGTAAATCAAGCCTGATTTTTCAATAATATCTTTCAATAAATACGCTTCTTCAGTGTTTAAGGTTGCGGGTTTGTCAGATACCACGTGAAAACCATTTTCCAAAGCCATTTTAGCCGCTCCAAAATGCACATGATTGGGCGTAACGATGGTTACAAAATCCATGCGTTCACCTTCGGGAAGCGTTTTTTCGGTCAAAATCATTTCTTCAAAAGACCCATAAACTCTATTAGCAGGCAGATAAAGGGCTTCGCCAGTCGCTTTTGATTTTTCAGGATTAGAACTAAATGCTCCACAAACCAATTCTACTTCGCCATCCAATGCTGCTCCACGGCGATGAACCGCCCCAATAAATGCTTCAAGGCTTCCGCCAATCATTCCCATTCTTATTTTTCTTGCCATTATTTTTTATAATTTTTATCTGAATACTATGCTTTGAAAATCCGTTCTTTTTACAATATTTACTGAAAGGAATCAAAATTAAAGAATAAATTTAAATTAATGGAACAGCATTAATTATTAGATTTGACAACTTTCAAAAAAAGTTGTCAAATCTATAATCGTAAATACAACTTAGAAGATGTTTAAAAATTTTATTTGGCTTGTTTCGGAATAACAAAATTTCCTTTCGCTTATGCTTACTTTTCTTGTCTTGATACAAGAAAAGTAACAAAAGAAAATCAAGAAATCCCGAAACTCGCCTACGGCTCAAACAGCGGGATTTCGCAAAAAGCTTACAGTTG
>JANPGQ010000099.1:0-2196 GCA_031423975.1 Cytophagales bacterium
TGTGATTAGTTTTTTCATGGTTTTCGGATAATTTTCGTGAATTCAAATATAACTATTTTTTTAGTTAAAAATACAATTTATGCAAAAAAGCCCTCTATCAATAAAATAAAGGGCTTTTTTCATATAATTTCAAATATAAAAATCAGTCTTCAAGTTTTCTCTAAACTCTAAACTCTACCTCACCAATTCAATCCATCCCTTCAAATTCAAAGTCGGAGAAGCTGGGTCGAGGGTTAGGAATTTTACTTCGCAAGTATAAAAATATGAACCTGCTGGCAAAGCATTACCCGTAGCATCATTGCCATTCCATTCCAATTTCGGACCGTTATATTCATATACTTTCTGCCCGTTTCGGTTATAGACTACAAACATCACGTTCTGCACAAATCGTGGGCATTTCATGGCTTGGAAAATATCATTTTTACCGTCTCCATTTGGCGTAAAGATATTCGGTAAATCAAATGATGTACAGTTGTCTTTACAAACCACATTACTTCTGGCACTTTCCGTTCCGAAGCGATTAGTTGCCGTTACGTAATAACAACCAATATACGAATCTGCTTTGGTATGTGTAAACGTAGTAGCGGGTGGTTTTGGCGAGGTTATTTCTCCAATTTTCGTAAAATCTGCCCCCACGGCTGGCGAATAATAAATGGTATATTTCACAATGTCCTTATCACAATCTGCTCCCGAACCAGATTTGTCTGGATACGTCCAAGTCAGTTTGTTTTCATAAGAAGTAGCATTGCAATTGGTTTCATCTTTGTTGTATTTTCCACAATCCAAAGCATCAATCAGCACCACAGGCGGACAAATAACGAGGTCAGTCTTGGGGGTTGCACAAATTATTTGCGAGAAATTATACAGTAAATCAGGCTTAATTTTGGGGTCACCATACGTTCCTACGGTTTCCACTTTGTAGCAATACGATGAATCAGGTAACATTTTGGCAATAGCTAAACCATCGGCGGCATAACTGTCTCCACCTTTATCCGTAAAAGTAAATGAACCAGTATTAGTTACGGGAACATCTGCAATACGGTTGAAAACACCAGAACCTTGTTTAGTTTCACGATATACTCTATGCGTTTGGTTTTGATTATTCCAAGGCACGGTTGCTTGCCACGTAACATTTACCGAACGGACATCTGGTGTTGCCGCTGCCCGCACACTACTGGCGTTATCAGTGGTATCCAAAGCCGTTAGAGCGTTATTATCGGTATAATAAAATACCAAACGATAACGATAGGCATTGTCAGTGGTATTTAAGCCTGTATCTTTAAAAAGCGTATCTAATTTCCCCACCGTCAAATCAGTGTTAATATTAGGCGAAACTTGGGCAAAACCCGTTGCACCCGTCTGTCCAGTAGCTCTGAATAAGCGATATTGGTATGGTGCTTTGTACTGAGTTCTGTCTAAGTTAATCGGGCGAGTCCATCTCACCGTGATTTCCCCCGCAGTTTTATCTGTCTTGTCAACCGTAACGTTGGTTATAACTGAACCCTGAAAAGGCAAATTGGCACAGGCTTGGTCAGACGTTACGCTTTGGGTTGTGTTTGTTCCATTCGTGAACAAAACCACCGTGCGGTAACTATAATCCGTATTTCGTTTCAAGTTTAAATCAGTAAATGTGGTGGCACCTACAGGTACACGTCCAACTTCGGTATAACCTTCAGAGGCTGGTAAACCTACCGTACAAACGGCTGGTTTATAGGTGCTACAACCTTCTTTACGATAAATAATGATGACTGCCCCTGCATTTTGGCAAGCATACGAATCCCATTTCAAGGTCATTTGTTTGCTTCCTGCATTTGGGGTTAAGGTCAGGTTTTTGATTCTGGGAGCAATGATTTTTATCTCCCAAATCTTGCTATCCACTAAACTCGGAATAGTATTCGTTTTGGGTAAATCCTGTACTTTAAATAAAATATCATAAGGCTCTTGCCTGACGTGCATACAGTTGGTTTGCCACCTAAATCTGCCTGATGAAGGCGAAACTGCGTTTGGTGTAGTGGAAAATGTGGCGTAATCCGCAGGAATGTAAGTTGTTCCATCGGGTAATTTATAAACCTGTCCTGTTGAAATAATGGTCAAATTATCCAATCTGCCCGTTTTTGAAGGTGTATCGGTGGCGGTGATGGTGTAGTCTATTATCGTTCCCGCCTCCACACAAATATCCTCAGGGACTTTTATTTT
>JANPGQ010000100.1:0-5117 GCA_031423975.1 Cytophagales bacterium
CTTGTGAAAATTCAAGAGAAATACTTCATGGGTTGCCCGTGTGATGGCAGTATAAAGCCAGCGAATAAAGTCTTCATTGATTAATTCATCCGTCAAATATCCTTGGTCGATAAATACGGCACTCCACTGTCCACCTTGTGATTTATGAGTAGTGAGGGCGTAGGCGAATTTCACTTGCAGTGCATTCAAATAAGGGTCTTTTCTGATGGCTTCGTTGCGTTCTTTTTTATTGACAATATGGGCGTAATCTTGGGCAACGGACTCGTAAAGAGCTTTGTTTTCTTCTTTCGACATAGCGGGAGTATTTGAGTAAAGTGTATCCATCAATACTTTCGCCTCTATGTGCGGATGTTCGTCATAATCTAAGAGTCTTAGGGTCAGTGTAGTAAATCTGAAACCGTGCATTTCTTGTACGCCTTTCATTTTCATAATTTCTACAAAATCGCCATTTGCCAAAAAACCAGCGGGCGAATCTTCTCCAAGCCAATGATAATTATTTTTCACAATCATCAACAAATCACTCGTGGCAAGTTCATCTTCTTGTCCAAAAATTCGCTGCCGAATATAACGATTATATTGAACCGCCGTTTTATTGGAACGAGTGAGAATAATGGTGTTTTCACGGTCAAATTTTCGGTAGGCATAATTCAAACCATCCTCCAATTTTTCGCCCGTCATTTTGAAAAAATCTCTAAAGCCTTTAGTCGTAAAGCTGATTTTATTGCTTTCAGATTTTAATAAATCTCGTAAGTTAGTAGCATTATATAAAATCCCAGACAAAGCATCCTGACGCATAACCTCCGTGAGTTCTTGCTCCAAAACACCTAAATGAAATTGACCTTCGAGGTACTTTTTTTGTAGGGCGGGCGAGTCTAATTTACCTACGGGAGGCAACTGAGCGGTATCTCCCACAAAAATTATTTTGTTGCCGTTATAATCTTGTTCAGGATTAGTGAAAACAAATTCCATTAAATCGGTCAATAATCCAGCCGAGCCAAAATCGGCATCATCTGAAATCATGGAGGCTTCGTCAATGATAAAAACCGTATCGGTTGCGTAATTATTTTGGCGTTGGAATTCTAAGTTTCCCGTAAATTGATTGGCTACCTGTCGATATATTTTTTTATGAATCGTGAGGGCTTTTTTATTGGAATAATTACCCATAACCTTCGCCGCCCGTCCTGTGGGAGCAAGCAATACAGATTTTAGTCCGAATTTGGGCAAAACCTTGATAATGGTACTAATAACGGTAGTTTTCCCAGTACCCGCATAGCCCCGAAGCAAAAAGCAAAGCGGACCAAAATCGTCTTTATTGGTCATAAAATTATCCATTTGTTTGAATAATTCTACCTGCCCATTGGTTGGCTCAAAAGGGAATTTTTGACGGAGAAGAAAGGAAGGATTGGGTTGGTCGGTTGGCATTTATTGGAATTTATAGGAGTTGTTCTATGAAATTTCTGTAATCATAATCGTTGATATCGAAATTATTGAATCCTAATTTTTGGGCTTTTAAAAAATTCTCAATGGCTCTTTTTCTGAACTTGATAATACTTTTATGATTTAATTTGAAAACTTCGATAGTCTTTTCGGCTCTTTGAACATAAGTATTTCCATTAGCTTTATTTACCAAAATTTCTGCTGTTTCAGTATCAAAGAAGAAATAATCTGTTGGGTTATAATATTCATCATCAGGTCTAATGAGCAAATCGCTATATTGAGCGGATTTAGATTTATTACAACCACCACAAGCTAAGTAAAGATTTGTCCATTCAAAAGCTAAGGGTCTAAATTCTACATAACTGATAGGTTTAAAATGGTCAATTTGCACATCAGCCTTACTTCTTTCATCTAATGGATATTTATCACAGTATGAACAATGTTCTGCTGTTAAAATTGACAAAGCCATAAAGAGTTCATCATGACAATTATGCCAATAATGTTTATACTTAGAATTCTGACTCTTGTTGAATAAATATTCCTCCGTCCATTTTAGGGAATTGTCCTCTAATATCTTTGGTTTTGATTCAGTGGTACGATAAATTTTGAACATTTTAGGCTGATACTTGTTTTAGAATTCTATTAATTTGACGTATTTGAGGCGATATTAAAGACATGACTTCATCTGGTCGTCTTTGATTTTTAAAGAATTCAATTGTTTCTTCCCATTTATGAAAATTACTTTCATTACCACTTAAAATCTCACGAGTATATTTCCTAAAATCAACTAATTTATTCTCAATCTCATCCCCAAATCGTTCTTTTATTCCAAAAACCTCTTCCAAAATAGTATCATAACTTTCTGCATCTTCCGACAAAATAGGCTCACCATCCAAAACCGCAAACGCCCCATCTTTCTTCAATTTATGCACCCAAGCCCCATCCACAGAACCCACCACAAAAGGTGAATGGGTAGAAATAAAAATCTGTGCATTTTTAAACAATTTCTGAACGACTGGTAAAATCTTACGTTGCCAAGCGGGATGAAGATGTACTTCGATTTCGTCGAGGAATAGGATGAAGTTTCTTTCTCTTATTGGTAAATCATTTTCCCAATTTATTCTGTCCATTCTCATTAACAAGTCTCCAATCCAAGAAATCATTGATTTTAGTCCGTCTGGGAGATTTTCAAAAGGCACAATATTTTGATTAATAGAATTGGCGGATAAAATTATATTTAGTTTGAAATCTTCTGGCGATATTTCAAGAATTAAATCTTGTTCAATTATTAAAGTTAAAATTGCCTGTACTACTGTAATATGTTCATAAATATTTTTAGAAGCTATTTCATCTTTTGAACGTAAAGCAGATAACATTCTGTAATCTGTGTTAAAAATCCATTGTTGTAAACTTTCGGTATTTATAGATTTATCAAAATTTAGACTATTTTCTAAAGGGGATTCGCTAATTTCCTTGATGCCTGATATTTTTACATCCTGTGTTCTTCGATAACCAGAATAAGCAAACATTGCAAAATTTAAAGGTGTAGTTATAGGATGATTAATACCATATCTTCGAAAGTTAACTAATTGGGCGGGCATAGGTTCTTTACTACTACCTTCATGATCCCAATGTTTACAATCGTAATTATGTGAAGTGTTGATTGATATATAACATTCATTTTTAAAGCCTGTACTTTTTGTAAATATTTTATGTTTTTCCTGTTCCCGATTGCTCAACCCAATATTTTTTAAAGCCTCCAAAATGGTGCTTTTCCCAGTCCCATTCTCACCCGTCAAAATATGGATTTCAGCTAAATGAGAATATTCTTTCTTTTTGACAGGAAAGTCCATTTTTATATGCTCAAAAGCTCCTATTTTATTTATTTCAAGGCTTTCTATTCTGAAATTTTCCATGTTGTTTGTTTAAAAATTACCTGAATTTGGATTGCGAAACGTCGCACCGTGTCCGATTAGTGGATTTTTTGGATTTTCTTTTCACGCTTTTCTTTTCAATAATCCAAAAAATCCCTTAATCTGACGAATCCAAATTCAGACAGACTAAATTCTCTAATTCTAAATTACGAAAACAATTTATCAAACACACGCCTTCGTACTGAGAAATATCTTCAACCCTGATTTCTCTTTCTGTAATCAATCCTTTATCAAGCAATTGACTTCTTTTGGTTCCTTTCAATAATGGCGTGGAAGGCGTAAACCAATTTTTGCCATCGTAAAAAGCTAAATTGGCAATGGTGCAATCAGTAACGAAACCATTTTTGGTCATAATTACTTCATCAACATCTGAGTTTTCTTCCAATAATTCGTTTAAAAAACTACGGTCGGCAAATTTGTGTGGATAATCCCAAGCACCAATGTCAATGAGTTTTAATTTCTTGATTTCTTTTTCTTGATATTTAAAAAAGTTTACAGACTCAATTCCCTCTTCATAAATCACTCTACAACGATAATCTCCTATACGATATTCATTCGGAATTTCAATCAAATCACTCAAATCTAAGGCTTCAGAATTATCAAAAATTGCTTTTCTGGTTTTATTAAAACGGTGATTATGATAGGTACTATTTTGCAATTCACCTTCTTTTACATATATGGTTTCTAATAATTTCATCAATTTTGTTATGTAAATACGAAGAATATTCCAGTTAAAGACCGTATAATAAGATTTAGGTTACTTAATTGCCTTCACACTGACAAAATACCAACAAATTTATTAAGTTTGATTCTCTCTAATCATAAAACAATGGAAAATAAACTACCAATTCCCCCTAATCCACTGGGGAAAATTGCTCTGTCATTCTCTGGCGGAGGTTTTCGTGCCACCGCTTTTTGTCTTGGCAATCTCTCATATCTCAATTACCGAAAAGTTATAGACGACAAAGATACTGAGGAAACTTTACTCCATCGAGTTCAATTTATTTCTTCGGCTTCGGGCGGGAGTTTTGCCAATTTGGGCTATGCTCATTTTTTGTATTCGGGTAGGACTTTTGAAGATTATTATCAATTTTTGAGACATTTCATGACGGGTACTGACCTTTTGGAAGAGGTTTTGAATAATTTAAAAGATGATAAAGTTTGGAAAAATTACCCGCATAAAGGGCGTAATCTCATCAATGCTTTTGCTGTTGCGTATGAAGAAAAACTGTTCAAAGGTGCAAGTTTAGGACTTTTGAATAATCCTGCTAACATCAAATCTTTGAAGGAAATCTGTGTGAACGCTACTGAATTTGAAGACGGAATATCATTTCGTTTCCAAAATAGTGATGGACTTACCCGCAAAGGTATGGTGGGTAATAAATATTTATATCTTAGCACTGATAAAACCGCTCTGCCCATCGTCAGCAAAATACGTCTTGCCGATATTGTGGCGGCTTCCTCCTGTTTCCCTGGAGGATTTGAACCACTTATTTTCCCAGATGATTTTGCCCATGAAGACTTGACGGTTACAGAATTAGGGTCTGTAATTTATTCAAAAGAACAAGACGTAAATAGACATACCGAACCTAAAAAAGATGCTGAAAAACCGCCTTTAATTCCCGTTGAAGCAAAAGACTTTCCTAACCCAACCTTGAAATTTGCTTTGATGGATGGTGGCATTGACGATAATCAAGGAATTATTAGCATGATGCAGGCGGACGACCGTGCCAGAACAAAAAAAGA
>JANPGQ010000101.1:0-11052 GCA_031423975.1 Cytophagales bacterium
TTTTATCAAAAATAAAAACATCAAAGGGCATCGTCAAATGATGGGGCTGTCTTTTGTTCAGGGGGCGTTGTTTTTGATATTATACATTTTGTATCACGTTTCAAATCCTTCAACGCCTTATGGGGGTGAAGGCATCATGCGTACAATTTACTATCCTTTATTAGTATCGCATATTGTGCTTTCTGTTGGTGTGGTTTGGTTTGTATTAAGAGCCGTTTATTTTGCTTTGAGCGGACAGATTATTGCTCACAAAAGAATTGTGAAATGGACGTTTCCTTTGTGGTTATATGTGTCTGTTACGGGGGTAATAGTGTATTTGATGATTTCACCATACTATGTTTAGATTTATGAAAAAGATAATATTTAGTACCATTTTCTTGGTAATTGCCCAAGCCGCAACTTTTGGGCAATGTGCAATGTGTAGAATGACGGTAGAAAGCACCGTGTCAGATGGTAGAAGCCAAATTGCTTCAAACCTAAATACTGGGATTTTATACTTGCTTTCAGCTCCTTATTTATTGGTGCTGATTGTGGGTTATTTGTGGTGGAGTAGTTCAAAGAAAAATATGTCTCCACAAACTATTTTGAGACAACGGATTCGTAAAGCGTTTTCTTAATTAATAGAGAATATATAATAGTTAAAAAGCCCAATTCAGAAACTCTATCCGAATTGGGCTTTTTAATCTTATGAACAAAACTATTAATCATGCTCTATCGGGCGGCGTTCCGCTCACTATTCATTGAACCTCACTCCCAAAGCGGATAATGTTCCAAATGTATTTGTTCGCCAAAGAAAATCTTAGTAGAAGTTTCAAAAGACGTTGTATAATCAGACACATAAAAATGTTTGATGTGAGAATTCATAACGTTAAGGAATTGATTATCAGTAAGGTATTTCTCCAAAGATTTCGCCACAATTTCAGAAGTATCTAAAACAGAAACGTTGCCTCTGTAATAATTTTCAATCTGGGTTTTGATGAGTGGATAATGGGTACAGCCCAATATTAGGGCTTCGATGCCTTCTAATTCTACGTTTTTGAGGTATTCGTGAATAATACTTTCTGAAATAGTATTATTGAAAAATCCTTCCTCAATCATCGGGGCGAGTAGGGGAGTGGCTAAGGATTTCAAGGTAATATCTTTTGCCAAAGCATCGGTTTTCTTTCGATAAATATTAGAATTAACCGTTTGCTTCGTACCAATCAGTCCGATTGTTTTTTCGGCATAATTCATAGACAAATACTCTACCACAGGGTCAATTACATTGATTACCTTGGCTTTGCTTCCCACATACTCACGCACGAGTTCATATGCAGCTGCCGATGCCGAGTTACAGGCAATCAGAATCACTTTGCATTTTTGTTGTAATAAAACATTACATATCTTGATAGAATACGCCTGAATTGCTGCCGAAGATTTATCTCCGTAGGGCAAATGTGCGGTATCTCCGAAATAAATGATATTTTCGTGGGGCAAAAGGTTCGTGACTGCATGAGCAACCGTAAGTCCGCCAATGCCAGAGTCAAAAATTCCGATGGGATGTGAGTTCATATTTTTGTGGCTGTCGGCTGTTAGCAATCGGCTATCAGCAGTCTGAAAAATAATTTATTCTCAAAATTAATCGAAAGCTGATAGCCGATTGCCAAAAGCCGAAAAAAATCTAAATTTCATGCAACCTTTCTTTCATCTATTTCATCTTGAATATAATTAACCTCAACGCCAACATTAAACCAAAACAGTATCGTGAAACTCTTACAATTATTTCAAAGCGAAGAAGCCTTGGTAAAAGCCTGTCAGAAAGGCGACCCAAAAGCTCAACGACGAGTCTATGAAAAATATGCTCCGAAAATGCTCGGAATATGTTTTAGATACGTTCATGATGACTTTGAGGCAGAAGAAATAATGATTGAAGGCTTCGTAAGAGTGTTTGATAAGATAGAAAGTTTTAAATTAGAGGGAAGTTTTGAAGGTTGGATACGGCGGATAATGGTCAATGAATCTTTAATGTATTTGAGAAGTAACAAAAAATACCAATTTGAAACCAGCTACGACCAAATTCTGTATGAACCAGAACCTGAACAATTCAGAAGCGACCTCGAAACCCAAGACCTTTTGAAATTGATAGAAAAATTACCCATTGGTTACAAAACAGTTTTCAACCTCTACGCCATCGAAGGATATTCACACGCTGAAATTGCTAAACAATTAGGCATCACCGAAAGTACATCCAAATCGCAACTCTCAAGAGCGAGAGTCGTTTTGCAGAATGAATTAATGAAAGTTGAAAGTTTGTAAAGAGTTTATGAATTTAAAGTCAATAAGTTTAGGAGAGTAGTTTACACTAAAATAGCTACTCACAAATTCATTAAAAGAAAATGAAAAATATAGATAAGATATTCAATGAATCCCTACAACACTACGAGCGTCAGCCACGCACGGAGGCATGGGAAAAGTTGCAAGTAAGACTTGAAAAAAAGGATAGTAAAGTTCTACCTTTATGGTGGAAATATGCTTCTGCGGCTTCAATTGCCTTGCTTTTGGGCGTGGGAGGATATTGGTTTTCCTCACAAAAAGAAACTCAAATAGAAGTTGCTAATGTTTCAAATAAACCTATTTTGAAGAAAGAAGTTGAGGAAAGAAAGAGTAATGAAGTACGAAAAATAGAAACGGCAAAAGTTGATGAATCCAGTCTCAGCCCCATGGCTGGTGTTAACTTGAACGCACAGTTCAGCCCACACGTGCGTAAGCATTCATCAGATGTTGTCAGCCCAGTGGCTCGTGTCCCCATCAATCCAGCTGTACGTAAGCAAATTAGCTCCGTGGCTGGTGTCCCCACCAGTCCACATGTGCGTAAGCATACACAAGTGCTTACTACTAACATCAATCCCGTGAATAGTTCACAAATACGTAAGCAAACACAGGAGTTACAAAACCAAAATAACTCAATCATAGCCTTAGAAACCGTAAAAACAAAAACTGAACTGCAAGAAAATACAATAGTTTTAGTTCTCGAAAATGCTAAACCCAAAAAAGAAGAAGAAACCATTGTATTAAATTTTGTAGAAACAAAACAAGAGGTGATAGCTCAAAATATTGAACCCGAAAAGAAACAAAGCCGAGTAGGCAAAATTTGGGAGCAATTGAAACGTGCTAAAAATGGCGAAAACGTGAATTGGGGTGAAGTAGGCGTAAAACCACAAAAAGTATTAGCCCGTGCCGATGCAAAGATTGAAAATGCCTTGACCAGAGGAGAAAGCAATGATAGATAATAAATAGTTAAGTGGCTGATAGTTAGCAGTATAAAAATTATTTTCAAATGATGCAACCTTCTCAATATGCCCTGCATCTTCAATGTATAAATCAAAAGTTTCAGATAGAAGAAACTCTAAACATTTTAAAAAATAGGAACCATGAATACATTAATCACCATGAAAATGCTAAAAGGATTTAGTTTTTCAATTATCGCAACGTTAGCTTTAATTTTTGCCGCCAACTTTCAAAGTATTGCTAAAGTAAGCGAAACTGATTCGACCATTATTAGTATCGACAAACGTAACCAAACGCTTCTCAATCAGCAAAATAACCGAACCCTTAAAGAAAATATTCAAGACTTATTCCAAAAAAGTGGAATGACCCTTGATGATGATACTTGGAGAGGAATCCGCCGCATTGTAAATTCAGACTTAAATAAAGATACATTGTTGGTAATTACACAAAGCGATAAAACTATCAAAATTGTTATTAACACAAATACTAAAGGGGATAATAATAATGTAAACGTAAACACCGATAATTCAGGACGTAGAAACGGTAAAGACAAAGAAGTCAGTGTTGGATTGGGCGGTGTAGTAGTAAAAGACGGTAAAGACGAAGTAAGAGTAGGCTGGAACGGCGTTTACGTCAATGACGGAGGTAGAGAAACTAATATCATGATTGGAGACTCTGCCAAAAGAAACCGCCGTGATAGAGAGTTCAGTAGCCGTTCAGGCTTTAATATTTATTTTGGCTTTAATGCTCTCTCAAATACCAGTAGCCTTTCAGTGGCAGATACTAAAAACTTTGAGTTAAGCCCCTTTGGTTCAAGATATTTTGGTTTTGGTTGGACACGTAGCGGAACGATTAGCAAAGGAACAAATGCTGCCTTGAAAATCAGCTACGGCTTGGAAGTTTCTTGGTATAATTTTATGTTTGAAAACAATAATTTCTTGGTAAAAAATGCTAATGAAATCGGTTTTGCCAATTATCAAACTGCACAAGGAAATGTAGCAGAGTTATGTAGAAACAAATTAACAGTTGCCAATTTCAATATTCCCGTAATGCCCTACGTTGCCTTCAAAAAGAGTAGTATCGTAACTTACATAGCCGCAGGAGGGTACGTGGGCTATCGGGTAGATAGCTATACCAAAAACATAAAAGTAGATTCGGGCGAAAAAACTTGGAACCACAGTAGCTTCTTTTTAAACAATTTACGTTACGGATTAGCCTTTGAATTAGGCTTGAAAAACTTCCCAGACCTATTTGTCAATTACGATTTAAACAATATGTTCCAAGACGGCAGAGGACCCAAAGTAGGAGGAATTAGCTTTGGCATTAGATTATAGATTAGTGATGGGGGATTATTAATTCATTTCAGAATCGTCAGTTTGCAGAATAAGGAACGGGAATTAAGTAAGTTATCCAAATCTATACGAAGTGATTTTTGAATGATTTGAGGTCTAAAACCGCAATTTAGCATCGCTAAATGAGGATTTTAGTAACGAAAAATCATTCAAAAAGGACGAGTAGATTTGGATAAGTTATTTAATTCCAGTTCCTAACAGCTGTATTCTGACGATTTTCTTTTTGGAATTCATGAAAAATAGTCTAATATTTTATGATGTATATCGTAATTTATTAAAACTCAATCCCCAATCTCATAATCCCTATTTAACTATTCTCGCATTACCCAATCCGTAATCCCCTAATAACCAATACCTAACCCTTGACGCCCGTTTTTTTTTCATTTTTTTTTGGCACAACCTTTGACATAATAAAAAATACACTTACCTTTGCACACTCTTTCACCAAGATATTAAAAGTAGGTATAGGTAAAAGAGAAAACTGGGGGTGTTCCAGAGTGGCTAAATGGGACAGACTGTAACTCTGTTAGAGTATTCTTTCGGTGGTTCGAATCCATCCGCCCCCACAGTTTCAGTATGTAATTGACGGCAAGCAATTAATAATTTTACTAAAATTATTGTTGTAACAATGTAATTAACAACTGATAACTAATTGATTAAAAAAGCGGGAGTAGCTCATTTGGTAGAGCGATAGCCTTCCAAGCTATAGGTGGCGAGTTCGAGCCTCGTCTCCCGCTCCAATCAGGAACTATGATAGATGGTTAGTTGTTAATTGGTTAGTAGTTATTAGTTTAGCTAAGAACTGTTAATGATTAACCATTCGTAGTTTTAAGGCATTTGCCTTTGTAGCTCAGTGGTAGAGCACTTCCTTGGTAAGGAAGAGGTCGGCAGTCCGATTCTGCTCAAAGGCTCGAATCAATGAGCAATTTGCAATTAACAATACTCAATTTTGGTAACTGTTAATTGATAACTGTTAATTGTATTAATCGTTTTTTCATTCTTTTTATAAAATCAAATTAAGAACTAAATATCATGGCAAAGGAAAATTTTGACCGGAGTAAACCCCACGTAAACATTGGTACAATCGGTCACGTTGACCACGGTAAAACTACATTGACTGCTGCAATCACGAAAGTATTGTCAGAAAAAGGTCTTGCAGAGAAAAAAGACTTCTCGGCAATTGACTCAGCTCCAGAAGAAAAAGAGCGTGGTATCACTATCAACACTGCTCACGTTGAATATTCGACAGAAAAACGTCACTATGCACACGTTGACTGTCCTGGTCACGCCGATTACGTGAAAAACATGGTAACTGGTGCTGCCCAAATGGACGGTGCAATTATCGTAGTTGCTGCCACTGACGGACCAATGCCACAAACTCGTGAGCACATCCTTTTGTCTCGCCAGGTTGGTGTGCCTCAATTGGTAGTATTCATGAACAAAGTGGATATGGTTGATGATCCAGAATTGTTAGAATTAGTAGAAATGGAAATTCGTGAATTGTTGTCATTCTACAACTTTGACGGAGATAATATTCCAGTAATCCAAGGTTCTGCTTTGGGTGGATTGAACGGTGATCCAAAATGGGTTAAAACAATCGAAGAATTGATGGATGCAGTAGATAGCTGGATTCCACTTCCAAAGCGTGATATTGATAAGCCTTTCTTGATGCCAGTTGAAGACGTATTCTCGATTACAGGTCGTGGTACAGTAGCAACAGGTCGTATTGAAACAGGTATCATCAACTCAGGTGAGTCAGTAGATATCTTGGGTATGGGTGCAGAAGGCTTGAAATCAGTAGTAACTGGTGTTGAGATGTTCCGTAAAATCCTTGACCGTGGAGAAGCTGGTGATAACGTAGGTTTGTTGTTGCGTGGTATTGACAAAGAATCTATCCGTAGAGGTATGGTTATTTGTAAGCCAGGTTCAGTAAAACCACACACTAAATTCAAAGCTGAGGTTTATATCTTGTCTAAAGAAGAAGGTGGTCGTCATACACCATTCTTTAACAAATATCGTCCACAATTCTATTTCCGTACAACAGACGTAACAGGAGAAATCATGTTGCCAGAAGGTGTGGAAATGTGTATGCCTGGTGATAACTTGACAATTGATGTAACTTTGTTGAACAAAGTAGCAATGGATAAAGGACTTCGTTTTGCTATCCGTGAGGGTGGTCGTACGGTAGGTGCTGGTCAGGTAACTGAAATCTTAGACTAATATTTCTTAGAAATAAATTTAAAAAAGCGTTCCGAGCAATCGGAACGCTTTTTTTGTGTCCTTCACTCGTCTCCTCAACAATCTCCTTGTGCGTAATTCATTAAATTTTTTTCCAGAGAACTGGTCGCTCTTTTGCTTGCTCGAAAAAATATAGAAACTTTCTAAACACACTTTCGTGTTATTATAGAAAGAAATTACACACAATGACAAAAATACCCATTTCTGTACTCGAATTGGCGACTGTGGTGGAAGGAGGAAATCACAGAACTGCTATCTCAAACACCGTTGAAATTGCCCGACACACCGAATCTTTAGGTTACAAGCGTTTTTGGATGGCAGAACATCATAATATGGAATACATCGCCAGTTCTGCCACTTCAGTTTTGATTGGTCACGTAGCTGGAAAAACCAATACAATTCGAGTAGGTTCGGGTGGAATAATGTTGCCAAATCATAGTCCTTTGGTGATTGCTGAACAATTTGGCACTTTAGAAAGTATTTATCCGAATAGAATTGATTTAGGATTGGGTCGAGCTCCAGGTTCTGACCAACCCACGGCGTTGGCGTTAAGGAGAAATAATATTGACAATGCCCAGCTGTTCCCGTCTGATGTAAGACAATTACAAAGATATTTTAGTCCTAAAAATCAAACTGCCAAAGTCAGGGCATTTCCAGGGGAAGGTTTAGAAATTCCAATCTGGATGTTAGGTTCAAGTACAGATAGTGCATATTTAGCGGCAGAAATGGGACTTCCTTACGCTTTTGCTTCACATTTTGCTCCAGCCCAATTTCGGTCTGCTATTAAAATTTATCGTGATAATTTCAAGCCTTCTGCCGTTTTGGAGCGACCTTATGTGATGGCTTGCGTGAATGTTATTGCGGCTGATACGGATCAAGAAGCCAAATTGTTATTCAATAGTTTGTTGGGCTTATTCGTTGGAATCATCACAAATGAGCGGAAGCCATTAAGTCCATCGAACTCAGTTCCTGAAAGTTATCAAATTCCAGAAGTAAGAAATGCTATCAATAAGATGCTTTCCTGTACGTTTGTGGGAAGTAAGGAGACAATTAAAAACACACTTTCAGAATTTATCGAGGACACAGGAATTGATGAGTTGATGGTGGCTTCACATATTTTTGATTTAGATAAAAAAATGAAATCTTTCTCAATTTTGGACGAAGCTCTTCGTGTTGATTAAAATAGAAAGTATTTGATACTTATTAAGTGTTAGTTTCAAAAGGAAGTCTTCGTTTAAATCGAATTCTGTTACTGTTAATAGTGTTCGCTATGACTATACGTAGAATTTAAAACTATTTTTTTAACATTACATTTGAAAATATAGGATAAAGCCTTAACTTTGCAATCCATTCAACACGGGAATAGTTCAACGGTAGAATGCGGGTCTCCAACACCCTTGATCAGGGTTCGAATCCTTGTTCCCGTGCTAATTTATTAAGTTCCAAATTTTGGAGTTTTGATTTCAAGTTTTACAACATTCTGTAAATTGGCTTGAAATTTGAAATCTAAAATCTTGGAACTTAAAAGTTTATAAAGATTTAAAAATAATCATGAATAAATTACAAAATTTTTTAAAGGAATCTTGGGTAGAGGTTACAGAAAACGTAACATGGCCTAAATTATCTGAATTACAGGCTTCTTCGACCTTAGTGTTGGTGGCTTCGTTAATATTTGCTATTGTGGTTGGTTTAATGGACTTCTTGTTCAAATCGGGCTTAGAGTTGTTCTATCAATCGTTTTAATTAATAGTTAATAGAGAATAATTAATAGTTAAAAAATGATTATGAGTAACCCAAAACTATTACTTATTAACTATTACTTACTCAAAGCTATTCAATAAAATTATGGCAGAAACTAACTGGTATGTTCTGAGAGCTGTTTCAGGACAAGAAAAGAAAATAAGGACATATCTGGAAAACGAAATTACCAGACAAAGTCTTCAAGACTATATTCCGCAGATTATCATTCCTACGGAAAAGATTTTTGAAATGCGTAACGGTAAAAAAGTTGTGCGTGAAAAGACTCTTTTTGCAGGTTATATCTTCGTAGAGGCTGATATTAAGTACGGCGAGGTTGCCCACTTAATCACGTCCATGCCTGGGGTTATCGGCTTTTTGAGTTGGAATGATGGCAAGACTTCAAAGACTCCAATTCCTTTGCGTGCAGGGGAAATCAAGCGTATTTTGGGTAAAATAGATGAAGGTAATGCCGTTGAAGAAGTATCTGCAACAACCTTTGTGAAAGGAGAAACTATCAAGGTTATTGATGGGGCATTTGCAGGTTTTGAAGCAACCGTTGAGGAAATCCATGACGATAAGAAAAAATTGAACGTAGTAGTAAAAATCTTTGGTAGAGATACACCAATGGAATTAAACTACTGGCAGGTGGAGAAGTAGTGATAAGATATGAATGATGAGATATGAGTTTCTGACTCGAAAAGAGGGCTGTTTTCTTGATTGAAAACAGCCCTCTTTTATTAATTTCAAATAAAAAATTTATGACAAAAATACTCAATTGGTAATCTATGACTTAACCTTGTAAATTTCACCACATCACTCATCACTACTTCAAAGGAATTCCTCTTTGTGTCAGGAATGTAATGGCATTTTGGTCTTTCTTGGTTACGGCACTTTGCATCGCTTTTACGCCACTTGGAATGTTACCGTGCTGTCCGTATTCCAAACCGATGTTATAATCAAAACTGCCGTCCTTGGGGTCAGCTTTGATGCCTCTTTCCCACGATTTTATGGCATTTTGCCAGTCTCCCATTGATTTGTAAGCTACTCCCAAATTTTTATAGGCTACGGAGGCTTTTGGGTCAATTTTAATGGCTTTTTCTAAGGAAATAATCTCCGCTTGATGGTCGCCTGCATGATTTTGAATGGTGCTGACATTGATGTATGGGTCGGCAAATTTTGCATCTAATTTCATGGCAGTTTCGTATCTTTTTTGAGCCTCCGCTTCTTTGCCTTGTTTTGCCAAACACAAACCCATAATATTTTGGGCAAACTGATTTTTATTATCAGATTTATCTAATGCAAATTGCGATTCTTCGATGGCAGCATTGTATTGCCCCGTGTAATAATATGCCGCCCCAAGCATCCAGTGGAGGTTTTGCATTTCTTTGGGTTTGATTTTGAGGGCTGCCTCAAAGTTTTCAACTGTTAAAGCATACTTCTTTTCATCAAAATAAATTTGCCCCAAAGCCGTATGAACATCAGCCGTTTTGAAGGATGTTTTATGGGTTTCTTCAAAATAAAACTTGGCTTTTTCATTGTCCTTTTTTCCGAACCAATACCAACCCATATTACTCGTAACCATTGGGTCGGTAGGGTGTTTTTCGTAGATTGGCGTAAATAAAGTAAGCGTATCTTTCCATTTGGTTGATTGGCTGAAAGATAGAAAAGTAAGGGCTAATAAAATCACCGCTCCAATGCCTGGCATTACTTTATGGGTGGTGGCTTTTTGATATAAATAATTAGCAAAAACCGCTAAAATCAGCAAAGGTCCGATGGATGAAACGTAGAAATAACGGTCTGCCATCAAGGCACTACCTACTGGTAAAACTTGCGAAACTGGAAAAATTACAATTAGGAAATATAGTCCGCCCCACCATACTAATTTATTCTTTCTGCCAAACCAAAACAAGGCAATCGCCAGTGCAAGTACCCCCGCAAAGGCAGAGAAATAGATGGAAGGAATTGCACCATTTGGTTTTTGAGGATAGGGATAAAAAGCGATGAGATTGGTCGGTAAAACCATTTTTATCCAATAATACAAAACCCCGTAATTTATCATAAAAAAGCGTTCTGAGAAGCTGTACGCATCACTTATGACCTTTGTGGCATTTGCCCCAGCATCACTTTGTGCTTTGATAGAGATAATACCCGTAATCATTGAAACCACAAAAAACGGAGCTTTTTCTATACCAATTTTGATGATGTTTTTACGATTTAACAGAAAATAATCCGTCAATAAAAACACCACTGGCAAAATCACCGCCATACCTTTTGATAAACACGAAAGAATGAACAAGCCCAAAGCGTACCACAAATTTTTGCTTTTCCAATTGGTAATGTCTCCGCCCCCGTGGTCGGTGTCCACACCGACCACTAATCCGTCTGTATATTTAAAATAATGCAAAAAAGATAACAACAAAAATAGTTTATAAAGCACGTATTTACGTTCAGCCGC
>JANPGQ010000102.1:0-4241 GCA_031423975.1 Cytophagales bacterium
CTCTGATGCTTCGGCGATTTGCTTCTATGCCGCTTCTTCTAATTGCTTCCATTGCGTACTCGCTCACGTGTGGAACTTTATCTAAAATTTCCTTCATATTTCGATATTGTTCATGAACTTCAAAAGTGGCTTTTGAGTTGGGATAATTCCTGAGAATATTGTTCATAATTTCACGCAAAACTAACTCGTGAGCCTGAAGTTTTAAGACCGTAAAATCTCGGATAATAAATTCCAATGTTGTCGTTTCAACCGTTCCTGAAATATTAGTGGGATGAATAAACCCTTCCATTCCTTCGGTAGATTCGGGTGAGAGGATATTTTTGGGCAATCTACTCACAATCTCCGACGCTATTTTCAAGGCACTTTCCATACGTCCTTTGGCAAATCCTGGGTGCTGGCTTACGCCTGTAATATGGATTTTTACGGCATCTGCCGAAAAGGTTTCATCTTCCAACGACCCCAACGTTTCGCCATCAATAGTATAGCCAAAATCTGCTCCTAATTTCTGTAAATCTACCGCTGCCGTTCCTCTGCCTATTTCTTCATCGGGCGTGAATAAAATTTTAATTGTGCCATGTTTTACCTCAGGATTATTGACCAAATGAAAGGCAGCATCCATAATCTCGGCAACACCCGCTTTGTTATCCGCTCCCAAAAGCGTAGTACCACTTGCCGTGATGATGTCATTACCCAACTGATGTGCCAAATCTGGGTGGTCGGCAATTTTCAGAATTTGTGAATTATCATCGGGCAAAACTAATGCCTGACCTTGATAATTTTGATGAATAATCGGCTTCACTCCCGCCCCCGAACAATCGGGCGAAGTATCCACGTGCGAGCAAAAACATATCACAGGAACATTTTTATCGGAATTACTCGGAATAGTGGCATAAACGTAGCCATATTCATCTAAATGAGCATCTGAAATACCCATTTCTAATAATTCATTTACCAAAATCTTACTCAAATCTTTCTGCTTTTCGGTAGAAGGTTGAGTAGCTGAATGTGGGTCTGACTGAGTGTCAATCTGTACGTATCTCAGAAAGCGTTCGGTAACGGTGTTTGTATAGTTTTTCATCAATAAATTGGATGTTTTGAAATTATCGTAAAAAAGAATATGCCAAATATAAAGCGTGTAATGAATCATTACCATCATGCCTTCAAATTCTTTCCGATATTTTAATAATAATGAGATATTTGTTTAATTTAACACTTAACTTTAAAACAAATATGGAAGGAACTGAAATTAAATAACTTACACATTTCTAATGGCTAATTTTACAAACTTTTTCGTCGATAAAATCCTCATTTAGCGATGCTAAACTGCGGTTTTATCGCCTCAAATTTTACAAAATTAGCTCATTATAACTTGTGTAAGTTATTTAATTCCCGTTCCTAACCATTAAACGTTCGGATAATATCTAAAAAACATGGCAAAAATTCCCTATTCAAAAGACGATAATTATTCCGAAGAAATTATACAAGAAAGACAACAATTTTTGAAAACTGTTGCCAATGTTGACTTGACAAATATTACGCAATACGCCATAAATCCAAAGGCAACGGCGGGTAATATTGAAAACTTTATCGGTTTTTCTCAAATCCCCTTGGGTTTGGCTGGACCTATAAAAGTGAATGGGGAACACGCCAATGGTGATTTCTTTATCCCGATGGCAACTACGGAAGGCACTTTGGTAGCCAGTTATAACCGAGGCATGAAATTGACCAGTATGGCAGGTGGCATAAAAACTACCGTTTTGGATGATGCCATGCAGCGAGCGCCCCTTTTTGTCTTTGAGGATGCTCGTTATTCTAAAAAATTTGAGGCTTTTGTCAAAGCAAATTTCGCCCAAATAAAAGCTATTGCCGATGAAAGTTCTTCTATTGGGAAGCTCCGTGATATTGAACAATATACCATTGGCAAAATGCGTTGGTTACGGTTCAATTTTACCACGGGTGATGCCGCAGGGCAAAATATGGTTACGAAAGCTACGCACAAAGCCTGTTTTTGGCTACTTGAAAAGGGCATTGAAGGTTTAGAACATTTTGCGATGGCTGCCAATATGGATACCGACAAAAAACACTCACACTTGAACACCTTGCACACAAGGGGCAAGCGAGTGGTGGCAGAAATTACGCTACCAAGTGCCTTTTTAAAAGAAGTGATGCACACGACAGGCGAAGCCCTTTTTAAGCAAAGACAATATTCTAACATCGGCTCTATCTTATCAAATTCTGTAAGTAATGGAGCTCATTTTGCCAATGGTCTAACCGCCATGTTTATTGCCACTGGACAAGACGTTGCCAATATTGCGGAATCATCGGCAGGTATGGCTTATAGCGAGTTGAAGCCCAATGGCGATTATTATTACTCTTGTACTATCCCTTCATTAATTATAGCCACTTATGGTGGAGGAACTGCTTTACCTTGCCAAAAAGAATGCCTTGAAATTATGGATTGTTACGGTGCTGGGAAGGCTCACAAATTAGCAGAAATCATGGCGGCAGTAGTACTTTGTGGGGAGATTTCATTAGGTTCTGCCATCGTGGCGAATGAATGGGTGAGCAGCCATGAAAAGTATGGGAGAAATAGGTGAGTAGATTTATAAGCAAAAAATAACTAAGAAATGAACAAACTGATTACCAGCGAAGATTATATCAATAGCCTAAAAAACAGACCCTTGAAAGTCTATTTATTTGGTGAACTTGTTGATGATATTGTGAAACATCCCATGATTCGCCCTTCCATTAATGCCGTAGCGGAAACCTTCGATTTGGCAATAGAAGAACCCGAATTAGGTACTGCCCTTTCACCTTTTACGGGCGAGCGTGTAAATCGTTTTTTACATATTACCCAAAGCCGTGAAGATGTAGTGTTACAAAACAAAATGCAACGCCGTTTGGGGCAATTAACGGGTACTTGTTTTCAACGTTGTGTGGGGATGGATGCCTTCAATTCGCTGTACTCTACCAGTTTTGAAATTGATAAAAAATACGGTACTCAATACCACGAAAAGTTCAAAACATTCATTACGCACTGTCAAAGTCATGGCTTGGTAATCGGCGGAGCAATGACCGATGTAAAAGGCGATAGAAGCCTTGCCCCACATGAGCAAGCCGATCAAGATTTGTACGTCCATGTTACCCAAAGAACCCCTGAAGGCGTTTATATTACAGGAGCAAAAGCCCATCAAACAGGCTGTTTAAATTCGCATTGGCTCTTGGTAATGCCAACCATTCGCTTGGGCGAAAAAGATAAAGACTTTGCCATTGTTGGGGCAATTCCCGTTGATGCTAAAGGAATTACCTATATTTATGGGCGACAATCTTGCGATACTCGAAGCATGGAAGGCGGAGATATTGACACAGGAAATAACGAATACGGCGGACAAGAAGCCATGATTATTTTTGAAAACGTATTTATTCCAAATGATTTAATTTTTATGGATGGTGAATACGATTTTGCCTCCATGTTGGTAGAGCGTTTTACGTGTTTTCATCGTAGAAGTTATGTCTGCAAAAGTGGCGTTGGCGATGTATTAATCGGTGCGGCGGCAACCATTGCCGAATATAACGGAGCTGAAAAAGCCAGTCATATTAAAGATAAATTGATAGAAATGACGCACCTCAACGAAACAATTTATGCTACTGGAATTGCCGCTTCCTATCAATCAAAACCAACGGAATCGGGGGCGTATTTACCCGATGATATGTTGGCAAATGTTTGCAAACATCATGTTACTAAAATGCCTTACGAAATCAGCCGTTTAGCCCAAGATTTGGCGGGTGGAATTGTGGTAACATTGCCATCAGAAAAGGATTTTAGAAGTGAAAGCGTAGGACATTTGTTAGAAAAATACCTCAAAGGTAAAGCCGATGTTTCAACCGAACACCGCATGAGAATTTTGAGATTGATTGAAAATATGACAATGGGACGTAATGCAGTGGGTTATTTAACAGAATCTATGCACGGAGCTGGCAGTCCGCAAGCCCAACGCATACAGATAGCGAGACAAATGCAATTGGATTTCAAAAAGGACTTAGCAAAGGCTTTGGCAGGCATTGACAAACCCAAAAAGAAGGTATTGCTACGTGATATTACGGACTATTTTGGGCGAGTATTTGACTTAAAGGTCTAAATGAACGGAATTATGTAGTATTGCGGAGTTACTATACACTACCCGCTGACAGGGCGGAAAGCCGCTGTCAGGGGTACGTGCAAAACCCCTGACAGCGGCTTT
>JANPGQ010000103.1:0-10061 GCA_031423975.1 Cytophagales bacterium
TATTAAAATAGTACAAATAGTGATAGCAGAATGTTTACAGAAATTTTAACATAATTTAACAAAAACCCCTTTGAAGTGGCATTTTACAAACCTTTGCGAATTTTCGCAAACGCTGGAGTAATATATGCTAAATATTGCAAGCCAAATTAAGTACAATTCTCTAACAGGTAGATTTCAAATTAAAATAAAATTTTTTGCCTAAAAAATTGAATATTAGAAACTTTCTCCCCTATTTTGTGTAACATTTTTATAACAATATCATATTTCATCCCTTGAAAGTGCCAATTTTACCTAACTCAAGAAACTTCACGTACAGGTAAACTATTGGGTATTTCCACTTATTTTCACGGACAATTTGACATTGTATTCGTTTTTTTCATTAACCATTTCCAATCTTAACAAAACCTTATGAACAATCATTTTTACAAGTGGTTTGGTCGCTCGATGCGACAAGGTATGGCATCAAATACTTTCATGAAAGTATCGTTGATGGCTATTACTATGCTGGTGTCTGTGGGCGTTTTCGCACAAGACAAAACTGTTACTGGTAAAGTAACTGATGGTGGCGATAACTCAGGTCTTCCTGGTGTATCGGTTTCAGTAGCGGGAGCTAACAAAGGAACACAAACAGCTGTTGACGGTACATACAAAATTACTGTTCCTGCTAATGCTACTTTGGTTTATTCATTTGTAGGATTTGCCAAGCAGTCAATTGCCGTAGGTAACAAATCTGTAATTGACGTAGTTTTATTATCTGATAATAAAGCTTTGGAAGAAGTTGTTGTTGTTGGTTATGGTACTACTACCAAGAAAGATGCAACTGGCGGTGTTGTTGCTTTAACAGCAAAAGACTTTAACAAAGGTGTAATTGCTTCACCTGAGCAATTATTACAAGGACGTGCTGCGGGTGTTGCAATGACACCTGGTAGTGGTGAGCCAGGAACGGGTATTAATATTCGTATTCGTGGTACTACTTCAATTCGTTCTGGTAATGGTCCATTATACGTTATTGATGGTATTCCAATTGATAATCAAACTTCAACTGACGGAGCTGATGCTGGTGGATTTGGTCAATTAGCAGCTAAAAACCCTTTGAACTTTATTAACCCTAATGATATTGAAAATATATCTGTATTGAAAGATGCTTCGGCAGCGGCAATTTATGGTTCAAGAGGTGCGAATGGTGTAGTATTGATTACTACCAAGAAAGGTAAGTCTGGACAAAGTAACTTGAATGTTTCGGTAAGCACAAGTATTGCCAACAACTACAAAAACTACGATGTTCTTTCGGCAGCTGATTTCTTGACACAAGCAAAAGCGGCAGGCTTAGATACAAATAGCCCTTTGGTGAATGGTGGTGCAAATACTAACTGGCAAGATCAAGTGTTTCGTACTGCAGTAACTCAGAACTATAACTTGAGCTACGGTGGTGGTAATGATAACACAAGTTACTTCTTTTCATTAGGATATAATGATCAGCAAGGTACCGTAAAAGGTACAGCTATGAATAAAATCACGGCACGTATCAATGCTACGCACAAATTATTTGATAATAAAGTTGTTTTGGCAGTTGCCATGACTACTTCACGTATCAAAGATAAGCAAGCGGCTACGGGTACTGATATTGGATATGAAGGAAACGTAATTAGTAGAGCTATTCAAACGAACCCTACTTTCCCTATCTATAATTCAGACGGTACTTTTTTTACAACTGGTGCAGCGGCGTTTCGTCAGCCATCAGCTTTGTTAGACCAAATTGGAATTAATGCAAACACGGGTAGAACTTTGATGAATATCAGTGGTACTTGGAATATTACTAAAGATTTATCTTACAAAGCAAATTTTGGTTTAGATAATTCAGAAGGTGTAACAAGATTTGCGGTTCAACCAGGTGCTATCGGATTCGCTTTGAGTATTCCAGGTAATCAAGGTTTTGCAAAAATTTCAAATCGTTATTTAACTACAACTACGATTGAGCATACCTTGAACTATAAAACGATTGTAGGTAAATCTAAAATTGATGCACTTGCAGGTTTTGCTTATCAGAAATTTGAAAACCAAGGTAATAATGTTCAAGCACAATTTTTTACATCACCAAGTGGTTTTGATTTAACAAACAACATTGGTTTTGTTGATAATAGTGGAACAAATAAAGCATATAGTGCTGGTTCAAGTATCAGACAAAGTGAATTGCAATCATACTTTGGTCGTGTGAATTATAGCTTTAACGACAAATATTTATTGACAGGTACGCTTCGTGTGGATGGTTCATCTAAATTCGGTGCAAACAACAAATATGGTTATTTCCCATCGGTTGCTGCTGCTTGGCGTTTATCTAATGAGGCATTTATTCCAAAGGAAATCTTTACTGATTTGAAAGTAAGAGCAAACTATGGTATTACAGGTAATCAAGAGTTCCCTTCTAATACTTCATTAGCAACTTATGCTCCAAACTCTGGTGCAGGTGGACTTCAAAAAGAAAACGTTCCAAATCCAGATATCAAATGGGAAACTACTACTGCTTATGGCATAGGTGTTGACTTTGCTTTATTGAAAGGAAGATTGTCGGGAACGGTTGATTATTTCAACAAAAGCACAAACAATTTATTATTCCCACTGGCAGCACCACAACCTGATGTTGCTACAACAAGATGGAGTAATATTGATGCTGATATTAGAAACACAGGGGTTGAGTTTAGCTTAAACTACCAAATCTTGAATGGAACTAAATTGGGTTGGGATGCAAGTTTGAACGCAACATTCTTGAAAAATGAAGTTAGAGCATTAGCTTTACAGACAGTTCAAACTGGTACTTTATTTGGTCAAGGATTATCAGGTGCTTTCGTACAACCAATCACTCAGGGTTATCCATTGTATGGTTTCTTTTTGAATACATTCCAAGGATATGATGATAAAGGAAATACTAAATTATCGGCTGAGAAATCTTATGCTGGAAGCCCATTCCCTACCGCAACTTGGGGTTTAACAAACAACTTCACTTACGGTTCTTGGAATGCAAGTATTTTCATCAACGGTCAGTCGGGTGGATATATTTACAACAACACTGCCAACGCAGTTTTGAACAAGGCATCTTTGAAGCAGGGTAATAACGTAACGAATTATACGATTTCAAGTACAGTAGGTCAGTCGGCTGGAGATGCTCCAACACCTTCGACTTTCTATTTAGAGAAGTCTGATTTCATTCGTGTATCTAACTTGACAATTGGTCATACTGTAAAATTGCCATCAAATAGTTTTGCTAAATCATTGAATATTTCAGTGACAGGACAGAATCTATTATTGATTTCAAGTTATACTGGTTTAGACCCAGAAATCACTAACTCACTTGCCACAAGAAATGGTGTTCCATCTTTAGGACTTGACTACATTGGTTATCCAAAAGCAAGAGTATTTACTTTAGGTGTTAGTGCTAATTTTTAATAGTATTTTTTGAATTTCTATAACATTTCGTATTCACGAAAAGTTGAAATATCAAACAATCATAAAATATTATAAACAACAAAATGAAAAATATAAATAAAATTCTAATCCCTTCATTCATCGCAGTAATGATGAGCGGAACAATTGGATGTACTAAATTAGACGATACAGTTCTTGACCGTGTTTCTGATGGTTCATCTGTTTTACCAGATTTGACTCTGAAGTCAGCTTACCAAAGTTTAGGACACTTCACTGATCAAGCAGCTACTTTTGCCTTAACAGAGCATCCATCAGATGAGATGCAAGGACCAACCAGAGGTGCTGACTGGGATGATAACGGAAGATGGAGAAATTTACATACTCACACTTGGACAAACCAAAGTGATGACGTATTGAACTCTTGGAATGGTTTGAATAGAGGTCATGCTTTGGCAAACGAAGTAATTGCTAACCCTAAAGCTACTAAAAAGCAAGTGGCTGAAGCGAAGTTTATTCGTGCATTTTTTATGTATTCTTTAACGGATTTGTTCGGACAAGTTCCTTTCAAAGATTTAGCAAACCCTGGAGCTTTGGCAAAAGGATTGAGCAGAAGAGCAGCTACTGACCAAATGATTGCTGATTTGAAAGAGATTCAACCTTTGTTAGATAATGCAAGTGCATCAAATACTGGTTTGGCTACTAAGGAAGCGGTTTCATTCCTTTTGGCAAAAATCTATTTAAATAAAGCAGTTTTTTATGCTGATCCTAAAAGCCCTGCGGGTCCTTTTACTTTTGACAAAGCTGATATGGATGCTGTTATTGCCAATGCTGATGCCATCATTAACAGTGGTAAATATTCATTGACTGCCAATTATTTTGACAACTTCAACTGGGAAAACAGTGCAAAATCAAAAGAATTGATTTTTGTAATTCCAAATGATAAAGGACAAAGTAATAATAATGGTTCATCAGTAAGAAACCGTTATTTCATGACACTTCACTACAATACAACGCCTGGTGGATGGAATGGATTTACAACTTTGGCAGATTTTTATAGTAGCTTTGATTCAAAAGATGCTCGTATTGGTGCTGCAGTTCCAGGTTTAACCGATAAAGGTGGTTTACGTGCAGGTTTTTTGATTGGTCAGCAATTCGATGGTGCTGGTAAAGCCTTGACAGATAGAGAAGGTAAGCCTTTGGTATTTACTACTACTATTGATTTGAAAACAGCCAACGAAAGAGATGGTGTACGTGTTATTAAATACCAACCTGATTTAACAGATGTTGATTCTCCTGCTAATGATTATGTATTCTTCCGTTATGCAGATGCTTGGTTAATGAAAGCTGAGGCAATGTTCAGAAGTGGTAATGCTGCTGGTGCTTTGACAATGATTAATGCTTTGAAAACTGCTCGTGGTGCAAAAGCAATAACAGCATTGACAGAGGCAGAAATTTTGGCAGAACGTGGACGTGAAATGTATTGGGAAGGTTGGAGAAGAAATGACCAAATTCGTTTTGGAACATTCTCTGCACCAGTTCAAAACCGTTCTAGTGCATCTCCTGCTTTCCGTGTTGTTTTCCCAATTCCACAGAATGAATTGGAAATCAATCCAAACTTGGTACAGAACTTCGGTTACTAATATTTATTACTTTTTGTTAATAAAAAATGCTCGTTTATTACGAGCATTTTTTATTAACAGTTTTTAAAAATTTGCAAAAATGAATAAGTTGTCTATTTATTTAAGATACTATCTATTCGCAATAATCGTTGGATTATTTAGTGGATGTTCTACTGATGTTGATAATGACCAGGATGAACAAATATTTAATACATTAAAGGACAATCAGGCTAAACTTAGCCTTAAATTAGATGGTAACGATTTTTATACCTCTGAAAGTATTTTCGATAGCCATCTTGAATTATACAAAACAACATTTTCGTTAGGCTGTTTTGACCAATTTGAAAGTAACGTGTTGATACATTTTTATGGTCCAAATATATACAGTGGAAGACCTATGAAAATTCCGATTATTTTAGAGAATGACCATACTTCAACCATCATGTTCGGAAGAATAAAAGACAAGCAGAACAATTTGGGAGAAGGATATTTGATGTCGGAAGGTTTTATAACTTTCAAGGCTTTTTCAAGAGACAAAGTAGTCATGAAAATTGAAGGAAAAGCAAAAAAATATCCTAAAACAAAAGACACAGACCCTTCATTTGAAGTTTCAGCACTATTTGTTTGTAAAAAACCAGAAGTTGGATATATTGATATTGATGAGAAAAAAGTGTTTTATTAAAAAACTTTGAGTTAGTTTATCTACAATTCCATTTTTTTTCTAATCTTATGAGAAAGGCAAATAGTAATAAATTAATAGCGCTAATCATATTTCTGTTATGCACGTTTGATGTTTTGGCACAGCAAAAAACATATTCTATTCGTGGAAACGTTAAAGACATTCAAACAGGTCAGGCTTTAAAAGGGGCTGTTATTACTATTGATTACAAAGGTTCGGGTATTTTAAGTGACTCATTAGGTAATTATTATTTAAAACTTCCTCCAGACGATTATATCATTAAAATCTCCCACGTGGGCTACAAACCCTTTCGATTGTTTTTCAAATTAAATAAAGATTTTACGATTGATGCTGCCCTCCAAGATGTTACCAAAACGCTTGAAGAAGTATTGGTAACAAGCGTTTCTACTCGTAAGGATATTAAAACGCCATCGCTTGGTGTGTCAATTTTGAGTATTAAAGGGGTGAAGAGAATCCCTGCTATGATGGGTGAGGTGGATATTTTGCGAAGTTTACAAACCCTTCCTGGGGTTTCATCGGTGGGTGAAGGGGCTAATGGTTTGAATGTACGGGGCGGAGCGGTTGACCAAAATCTGATTTTTATTGATAATACCCCCATTTTTAATCCTACCCATCTTTTTGGTTTATTTTCGGTTTTTGCTTCTGATGCCATCCGTGAGTTGGAATTGTATAAAGGGGGAGTGCCTGCACGTTTTGGCGGAAGAACTGCTTCCGTTTTGGACATCAAAATGATTGAACCTAACCTTGATAAATTTAAGTTTGAGGGTGGAGTTGGACCAGTTTCTAATCGTCTGTTGTTGGATATTCCGTTGATAAAAAACAAATTATCAATCCTGACGGCTGGGCGAGTTTCCTACAATGATTTTTGGTTTAAACTTTTTGCTCCTGACAATTTGAAAAATACACGGGCAAATTTTTATGATGTAGCTACAAAGGTATTTTTCAAACCTAATGCCAAAAATACCATTTCATTAACATCCTATCTCAGTCAAGATTTTTATCGGGTAGATTCGCTTTTCAGCCTTGAAAATGTGGTAGCAAAACAGACTGATTTTAAATATGGACACGAAAATTACTCGTTCAGATGGAATCGGTTTATCAATCTGAATACAAGTTTGGAATTAGTGGGAGCTATAAGTAATTATAAAACGCTCACTGAATCACCGGATTCGGTCAATCGGATTGAGTTACGAAATAGTATTCAATACAAAAATATCAGATTTAGCCTTGATTACGCACCAAACGAAAAACATAAGACTAATATTGGAATAAGTGCGGTTCAGTACGATTTAAGCCCTGGCATATTGAATAAGGGCATTGTTTCAAAAATATCAACGGTGGAATTAGCCCCTGAAAAGATGATGGAATTGGCGATTCATGCCGATGATGAGTATAAATTGAACGAAAAACTGACCATACAATACGGATTACGCTATACTCAATTCTTGAATTTGGGACCTTCGGCGGTAAGAAAATATCAAGTTGGAGAACCAAGGGCAACGGAGAGCCTGATTTCGACGGAGGAAAAAACGGGTATCGTAAAAACGTATGGTGGTTTTGAGCCACGGATTACGATGTTGTACGTTTTTAATCCTGTTACTACCATGAAGTTTGGTTATAACAGAATGCAGCAATTTTTGCATCTAATCAATAACAATACTACTCCCCTCCCAACGGCTCGATGGAAAGTTTCTGACGAAAACATTGCTCCTCAGCAAAGCGATTTTCTTTCTTTGGGATATTTCAAAACGATGAATGAAAATGTTTGGGAAGTCTCATTAGAAACCTATTTCAGAGATACCCGAAACGTGCTTGATTATGTTTCTGGGGCAAATTTACAGTTGAATCCAAGAATTGAAACTCAATTATTATCAGGAAGAGGGCGTTCTTTTGGAACTGAACTGATGCTATCTAAAAAGAAAGGTGAAGTAACAGGATGGATAAGTTATACCTACGCAAGAACATTCCAAAAAACGGACGGTCCATTTGCTGAACAACGCATTAATAATGGAAATTGGTATGCTTCTAATTATGACAAACCACATTCTATCAACATCGTTTTCAATGCTCAACCCGACAAACGGAATAGCTTTTCATTCATTTTTGCGTATAGTACAGGGCGGCCATTTTCTTCGCCAACGGGTACTTATACCCTTGATGGACAACAATTACCACTTTATACCAGCAGAAATAATGACCGAATTCCAGATTATCATCGGCTTGATTTTTCTTGGACGATTACCAATCCAAGCATGAAAGAAAAACGTTGGGAAGGAAGTTGGATTTTTACGGTTTATAATCTTTACGGGCGTGCTAATCCGTATTCGGTATTTTTCAAAAATGGAAATAGTGGCATTAAAGTATATGAATTAAGTATTTTTTCTAATCCGTTAGTTTCATTAGCCTATAATTTTAAATTCAAATAATGTCTATGAAACGTTTATTGATATATCTCACATTGTTATTTATCGGATTATGGTCGTGCGTAACGGAAATTCGTGATTTTGAACAGATTGATAATAATTCATTTCTAACGGTCGAGGCTTCACTTTCAGACCAAGCAGGTCCACATCGAGTTTATCTTTCGTACTCTTCGCCAAGCATTACGATAAATGTTGAAAATAGACCGATAAATTCGGCAGTAGTATCTTTTGTGGATGATAAAGGTAAAACGGAAAATTTAACTGAAATTACTGATGGGGTTTATCAAACATCTGCTACTTTTAAAGGAGTTGTAGGCAATACTTATACGTTAAATATTCATTTATCAAATGGGAAAAACTATTTTTCAAGTCCCGAAAAATTAATTACCTCTCCCAAAATTGATAAAATTAATTATAATTTCGCCGTAAAAACAAATTATCTCCTCACGGATGTACGCAGTGTGGGTTATGATGTAACACTTGATTTTACGGATTCTCCGACACCAAATCAATTTTACCAGTGGATTTGGAAACATTATGAAAGAACGGTTTTTTGTGCCAGCTGTTCAAGAGGGTATGATTACTCTTTGAATCAGTGCAGTTCAGGAATAAATTTTCCAAATGGACAAACAGCGGTTGAGTTAATAAATTATAAATGCAGCGAGAATTGTTTTGATATTACTACCAATTCAACCTACAACTTATTGTCAGATGTGCTATTGAATGGTCAGGCAATCAAGAATATTCCGATAACGAGAGTGCCATTCAACAACAGGTCAATCTATTATTTACAATTAGAACAAAGAGCAATTTCAGAAAAAATGTACCGTTATTTCAAGAGTATAAAAGATGTTACTCAAGGTTCGGGAACGCTGTTTGATGTGCCAGCCCAAACGCAATTTAGCCCTAATATGTACTGCAAAGAGAATACGGATGAAAGAATATTAGGAGCATTTGAGGTGTTTGGTTCTCAACAACAAATCATTTATATCGACAGAAATATTGGTTCTGATGGATATTCGCCCGTTTTGGTAACGTATCCTGGCAGACAGATATTTCTCCCTTCTCCGCAAATGGGACCTAAAGCACCCTGTGTAGAAGGAAAATACAGAACTAAAATTGAACCCAAGGATTTCAAGGAATAAAAATGAATTATAAAACCACTTTATATAATCTGATTGGAAGCATTTTATTGTGCCTAAACTTTACCGCTTGCCATAAAGACAAAACGCTTTTTGAATCCCTAAATGCTAACGAAACTGGCATTCAATTCAGTAATAACATAACCGAATCTGAACAAGAAAATATTCTTAATTACGAATACTTTTATAACGGTGGCGGTGTGGCAGCGGGTGATTTCAACAATGATGGATTGGTCGATTTATACTTTACTGGAAATCAAATCGACAATAAATTATACTTGAATAAAGGGGAATTAAACGGTGCGTCGCTACGCTTTGAGGACATTACTGAAAAAGCAGGTGTTGCTGGACGAAAAGGCGGATGGAAAACGGGCGTAAGTGTAGTAGATATTAATGCGGATGGTTGGTTGGATATTTATGTTTGTTATTCGGGATTGAGAGATTCTACGCTTCGCAAAAATCAGCTATTTATCAATAATCATAACCTTACTTTCTCCGAAAAAGCCAAGGAATACAGTCTTGACGATTCTGGCTATTCTACTCAAGCAGCTTTTTTAGATTACGATTTAGACGGTGATTTAGATTGTTTTTTAGTCAATCATAATTTGGCAGGTTACGAGCGTAAAGAAGCTTCGGTGATGCGAAATGCCTATGATTATAATGCGGGAGATAAACTGTTTAGAAACGATGGAAATCAACACGGTTCGTTGCCACGATTTACGGATATTTCAAAAGAAGCGGGTATTAAAAGTAATCC
>JANPGQ010000104.1:0-2882 GCA_031423975.1 Cytophagales bacterium
AATATATTTTGGTTTTTGATTTATGACTGCTTTCATTTTTAGTTAAACACTCCACGTGGAACACTTAGTTTAAAATAGTACAGTTTAATTGAAATTATTTGAGAAAAAATCAATATATCTAATCAAACACTCCACGTGGAACACTTGATAGAAAATTACAATTATGAAAGGTAAACCAACCGCTACTGAACAACAAAAAATAAGAAAAAAATTATCCATAGGGTTGAGGAGATTAATAAAAGGGAAGGATATGAAACTGGATAATTATGAAAACAATCAAATACTAAGACTTATCTTTTTGAGTAGGACTGATTTGAGAGAATACATAGAACATCAGTTTGTAAAGGGTATGACATGGGAAAATTATTGTAGCGAATGGGAAATAGACCACATAGCTCCGGCAAGTTTATTTGATTTAACAAATATAGAAGAAATGAAATTATGTTGGCATTATTTGAATTTAATGCCAATGTGGAGAAAAGATAATGAAACAAAAGCAAACTCGTTACATTATAGTAAAATTGAAATTGAAAAAAGATTGAAAATATTGCCCTCAAATAGCATTCTCACATTAATAAAAGAAAAAGTTGATAAAGAAGAGGATATGATTAATACATACAATTACGATTTAGAATTCCTAAAATTTTATAATAGAGTTAATTACCATTAAAAATATGTACAAAGAATATGATGTAATAGTAGTAGGAGCGGGACACGCAGGTTGTGAAGCCGCACACGCAGCTGCAACAATGGGTTCAAAAGTATTATTGGTAACAATGAATATGAACACCATTGCTCAGATGTCGTGTAATCCTGCAATGGGTGGAGTAGCAAAGGGGCAAATAGTGCGTGAAATAGATGCACTCGGAGGAATGTCTGGAATTATTTCTGACAAGACCATGATTCAATTTAGAATGTTAAATCGTTCAAAAGGTCCCGCCATGTGGTCGCCGAGATGCCAGTCGGATAGAATGAAGTTTGCAGAAGAATGGCGTTCGGCATTAGAACAAAATACGAATGTGGATTTTTGGCAAGATATGGTGTCTGGGCTATTAGTTGAGGGTAATAAAGTAATAGGAGTGAAGACTCAAATGGGAATTGAGTTTCATGCTAAATCTGTGGTTTTAACAAATGGCACTTTCTTAAATGGCTTAATTCACATTGGCGAAAAAAACTTTGGTGGTGGCAGAACCTCAGAGGCTCGTTCAACAGGAATTACAGAGCAATTAGTAAGCCTTGGTTTTGAAGCGGGTCGAATGAAGACAGGCACGCCCCCACGTGTGGATGGGCGAAGTTTAGATTATTCAAAAATGGAAGTACAACAGGGTGATGAAAACCCAAATAAGTTCTCTTACACTGATACAGAGCCATTGACCAAACAAAGAAGTTGCTGGATTACTTATACTAACCAAGAAGTACATGATATTCTAAAAACAGGTTTTGATAAATCTCCAATGTTTGCAGGACGTATCAAAGGGCTTGGTCCACGATACTGTCCATCAGTGGAAGATAAAATAAATCGTTTTGCCGATAAAGACCGTCATCAAATATTCGTTGAGCCAGAAGGATGGAGTACGGTGGAAATGTATGTTAATGGGTTTTCGACATCATTACCAGAAGATGTACAGTACGAAGCCTTGAAAAAAATACCTGGTTTTGAGAACGTGAGAATGTTCCGTCCAGGATATGCTATTGAATATGATTTCTTTCCCCCAACTCAATTAAAACAAACATTAGAAACAAAGTTAATTGAGGGGCTTTATTTTGCAGGGCAAATCAATGGAACAACGGGCTATGAAGAAGCCGCTTGCCAAGGATTAATAGCTGGAATAAATGCACATCAAAAAGCAGAGAATAAACCCGATTTTATATTATCTCGTTCGGAGGCTTACATCGGAGTTTTAATAGACGACTTAATTAATAAAGGCACGGAAGAACCTTATAGAATGTTTACCTCCCGAGCAGAATACAGAACACTATTGAGACAAGATAACGCAGATATTCGCTTAACAGAAAAAGGGTTTGAATTAGGATTAGCTTCGGAAGAAAGAGTAAAAAAAGTTGAATATAAAAAGCAACAAACAGCAGAATTAATTGAAGAATTGCAACATACGAAAGTAAGTCCTAATGAAGCAAATGAGTTTTTAGAAAAAATAGGAACAGCAACATTAAGAGAAAAAGTATCATTGATTAATTTACTGAAAAGACCGAATGTAGAATTAAAGGAATTAATAACCATCACACCAAGTATTAAAACGCAATTAGAAAATTATGGCGAGGAGATTTTAGAACAAGCTGAAATCAATACAAAATATGAAAGCTATATTGAGAAAGAACAATTGATGGTTAATAAACTTCAAAGATTAGAAAACCTGAATATTCCAACAGATTTTGACTATTCAGGCATGAAATCAATTTCTATTGAAGGTCGCCAAAAGCTATCAAAAATTCGTCCTGCAACAATTGGTCAGGCTTCCAGAATTAGTGGCGTTTCCAGTTCTGATGTTTCAGTGCTGATGTTATTTATGGGAAGGTAAATGTTGCGTTCGGTTGTCAGCGGTCGGCAATCGGTTGTTAGCAATCATTTAAAATATAATTAAATAAAAAATAAACCGCAGTAATGAAAGCCGAGAGCTGACTGCCGAAAGCCATAATATGGAACAAATCAATAATTGTCCAGTTTGTCAATCACAAACTTTTGAAGAATACTTAACCGTACAGGATTACACCGTTAGCCAAGAGCAATTTAAAATAGTTACTTGCCAAAAATGTGGGTTTCGATTTACAAATCCTCGACCAGACGGTGAGGCTATTGGCGAATATTACAAGGCTGAATCCTATATTTCACATACAAATACTTCAAAAGGATTAATCTCAAAAAT
>JANPGQ010000105.1:0-4724 GCA_031423975.1 Cytophagales bacterium
ATCAATATGCCGATGTGCCATTTAATTTAGGCGATAATTTCTCGACAACGTTTGAGGAAAAAGATTACGTTACCAATCAAACGCTTACAAAATATGTTCAAAGCTCAACTGTTGATGCGTTTGGCACAATATCAACTCCTGATGGTGTTTATAATTGCCTGCGTTCCATCACGACAAGTCAAAGATATACCCGACCCAATGAAAATACGGCTTACACGGTGCAAACTTATACTTGGGTAAGTTTTATAACAAAAGAAGGTGTGTATTTCAAAGGTGTGGTATCAGGTTCAAGTGGTACGGTGAACGTCAATTTTTTTGAATACCGAAAAGTGATTCCAACTGCCTCATTATCAGAAACAAGAGATGTAAAACTCAGCAACGACAGCAAAGGAGTTACGATAAATAATGATAATACTTCCGCCCATCCTTCGGCAATGTTAGATGTAAAAAGTGACAGTCTGGGTATTTTGATTCCTCGCATTGCGAAGGTAAATCGCCCAAAATCACCTGCTACGGGGCTTTTGGTTTATCAGATTGACCAAACACCAGGCTTTTATTATTTTGATGGAAGTAGTTGGAGGGTTTTAGGAAGTTCACCTTCTGCAAGGATTGCAGCGGATGAAAATAGTTTTTCAAGCAATGGGACGGCTCAATTATCAAACGGTTCAACGTTTATTAAATTCGACCAACTACAAGTAAATACTGAGAATTTAATCATCCAAATTCAAGCGGAAGGAGACTGCAATGGGCTTTTTATTGCTCAGAAAACAAAAGAAGGTTTTTGGGTGAAGGAATTACAAAAAGGAAAATCGAATGTGAAGTTTTCTTGGAAGATTAACTAAACATACCTCCTAAGAGGTATATCTTTTAAAATTTCATCAGATTAGTTTTGTAAATAATTCTTTATAAATAATTTATGAAAAATTGGGCTTGGCTATTGGGCGGACTCTTATTAGGCTTGTCGTTTCCCTCTTACGACCCAATTCCAACGGGCATTTTGGCTTGGTTTGCTTTTGTACCTTTTTTGTTAGCAAACCGTGAAATTCAGACCTTTAAAATCTATTTATTACAAGCCAGTTTATTGATAATCGTAGCACTTTTTGTAGATGTTTGGTGGGTAAATTATTATAGTTTTCAGGCGTTGTTGGTTTGTGTGTTTTCGCAATTGCCATTTTTGTTATTGCCATTTATAATTTTTTACCTTGTACAAAAAAGATTTTCTTGGGAAAAAACATTGATAGCCTTGCCTTCTGTCTGGACATTGACAGATTGGTTTGCTCACGTTACGCCACACGGATTACAAGTGTATTTGCTCCCCTACACACAGGCAAACAACACTTGGCTTATCCAATTTGCAGATATTTTTGGAATGTGGGGCGTTGGTTTTTGGGTAATGGGAGTTAATAGTTTATTAGCTTTCATTATCAGTAAAAAATCAATCAAATTCGCTATCTGTTCACTCGTTTGGCTGATTTTGCCTTTGGCATATTCATTTTGGGTAATGAAAATAACACCCAAATCCGTCATTGGTTCAGAAAATAGAACTTCAAAAGTGAGTATCATTCAAACCAATTTAGATAGTTATTCAAGAGATAGTTTGTTGGCTCAAAAAACTTTTAATCAGATTATTTCACTGTCAGATTCTGCCGTGAGAACTGCCCAACCAGACCTGATAGTTTTGCCCGAAGCGGCAATTCCAGTACCACTTTTTCAAGATACAGATCTTTTTAATTTTACGAAAAAAGCCATTTCAAATTGTCAAACTTCGGTAGCAATCGGTTTTGTAGAATACCCATACAGTTCAAAAAAGCACTTTTTTAGAAATAATGCTTTGGTTTTCACGCCACAATTAGCCATGTTTTGGGATTCGTTGAAACTCAAAGCTAACAATGTAAAAGTCTATCAGAAACAATATGGATTACCTTTTGTGGAACTGATGCCCTATTTTGAAGAGAGTCCAACGCCAAGAGGGAGTGCCATGCAAAGAGGCAATCAACCATATACTTTTGATTATGTTAATTTCAAAGGGGAAAAATTAAGGGTAGCATTGACGATATGTTGGGAGCAAATGTACCCTAAAAAAATGGCGGATTTAGTCAATGAAGATGCAGAATTTATTGCCCTAATGAACAATGATTCATGGTTTGGTACAACACCTGGGGCAAAGCAATTACTAAGTTTTACCCGAATGCGAGCCATCGAAAACCGAAGAAGTATTGTTCGATGTTCAAACGGAGGAATTTCTTGTTTTATTGACCCATTCGGAAATATTGAGGGCAAATTGCCCTGGTTCAAAGCCACTATTGGCACAAAAGAAGTGCTTTGTGTGACTAAGAAAAGTTTTTATACGATGCATCCAAATTGGTTTATCATTTTCTGTGGAATCTCATTCATATTTTTAATACTTATCTTCCAATTCAAACCCAAAAAAATATCACTAACACACATTTAAAATGAAAAAGTACGAACAAAAAGGTAACAACTCGCTATTAATTTTGAATCACCGAACCTCTAAAAAGGTATTTATTCACGAGGTAGTTTTACTGAAAGGAAACATTAATTACACCACAATTTTCATGGATAATGGAAAGAAAAAAGTCTTAGCTCATTCAATTAAATATTACGAAGAGTTTTTGAAAACGCACGGCTTTTTGAGAGTACATCGAACGTTTATGGTAAATCCTAACCACATAAAAACTTACAACCATGAAAGCCGAAAACTAACCATGACCAACGGACAACAAGCGGTTATCTCACGAAGAAAAGAGCATATTGCTAAGAAATTTGTAGTCTGAAATTTAGTGTAAATAACTAATAATCAAATAGTTAAATGAAATAAGTAAATGAAAAAAATATTTTTAATTCTCGTGTTATTATTCCCCTTTCGGGGATTAGGGGGCTTTTTATTCGCTCAAACCGCCTCATATTTCGGACGTTATGCAGGTGGCGTTGGTGTAAATCAAAATGTACTTCAACGAGCATCTGCCATTGGCTACAACGCAAAGGTAGCCGTTGATGATGGCTTGGTTTTAGGCGATAGCATACTCGTGAAAGTGGGTATAGGGTAAAATTAAAAGAAAGTACAAAAATCGTCGCGGGTCTTCCAGAATTTTTGTACTTCATATTTATATTGACTACTTGATTCTCAGCGAGTTCCTTCTATATAATTCTCCAAGACTTCAAAATATTTTGACTTCAAATTATTGAAATTATCACAGAATTAATCGAATTGGAATCAGCCAAATCAAGTTCAGAATCAATAGAATCACCTGAATCAGAATCTGGTGAATCTATTGAACCAAGTTCGGAATCAGTGGAATCAACCGAATCAGAATCAATTGAATCAACCGAATCAGCATCAATGGAATCACCTGAATCAAGAGTTCTGAATCAACTGTTTATTGTAACTTTTTAAGTTGGGTAAACTTAGAATATTGAAAATATTCATGTCAAAATTCTAAATTTTAGCGAGTTAATTTGAGAGCCATAATTGCTTGCAGGTCAAAGACATGACTAACTTCTGTATCTGAAAAGTCATACATTCCTAAAAGATTGATGTGTCGCCAAGTATGAGTAGAGGATTTTGCAATAATGGCTAAAAGTGATTGCCTTTCTTGCTCCGTTTTACATTGGCTCAGTTTCTCAGAAAGTAACAGAAGATTAAAATAATTGATTGCATTCATAATTAATCTTTTACATCCTTCTGCTTTGAGTTGGTCTTCATAGGAAGCCCAAATGAGTTGCTGATTATTGCCATGCGTTACTGCGGATGCAAGATTATTAGAATGTTCAGTTTTAGACAAAACACCCTCTACAGACTTTCTGAGGGATGGCAAGTCCATAACTCGTAGTGTATAATCTGTTCTGTAAAGTCTTCCCAAATCCGTCAGAGCCTTGTAAAGTGGATGCTGTCTTGCGTAAGAATTGAGTCGCTTAAACAAGGTAGATGCCTTATTATAGCCTAATTTAATCGTAGCTGTCATTCGTAAAATTTCATCCCATTGAGCGACTAAATGTTCATAATCAATTTTGGCATCTGGAGAGATTTTATAGTCCAATTCTTTAAAAGTCCAAACGGCATCAATGGCGTAAAGATTTCGTTTGTAAAGTCCCGCTAACCGAGGACGAAACTCAATACCAATTAAGCTCGTAATGGCTGAAACAGGCTCGGTATAACCATGCGTGTCCGTAGAATGGGCATCTGGGGTAATGACTTCGTTGTACGTAAGCATATTTAAGAGGTAGTGAGCTTCTCTATCCGAAGCACTAAAAACGGTTGAAATAATGAGTTGCCCCGCTTCATCTAAATGAGAATAAACCGTGATGCCTTTTCCACTACCAAAATATTTAAAAGAGGCAGAAGCTCGCAAAGACGGTACTGAAATGTCATATTTCTGCCCATCACTCCCCGTATGAACAAATCCTGATTGATGTCTAAAAAAGTCGATGATTGGTAATTTATTACTCATGGAAAGAATTAAATCGTTGGCTTTCAAGGTCATTTCTGGGGAGAAATAATGTGTTGCTACGGTTTCAAGGGTATTTTTGGCAACATTTCTCGAAATATCACCCATCTCAGAGATACCAATGTTTTCTCCAAATCCAATAATTGCCGCATAGAAAATGTTATTCCCAGGGCGAGTTGGAACGTAATGTTCCGTTTTATGTTGAAAAGCCTCCAAGAAACCCGTTAGCTGATTTATTTGAATAAGCACCTGCAACAA
>JANPGQ010000106.1:0-8399 GCA_031423975.1 Cytophagales bacterium
GTTTTACGCAATATTGCTACGAGTGGTAGCATTTCAACTAACTCTTTTGCGGCTAAAGTTGATTATTTCGCAAGTACAGGTCCACGATTTGTATGTGTTGGCGATTTGGACGGAGACGGTAAGCCCGATTTAGCCGTTACGAATGAAACGGACAATACGGTAACAGTTATTCAAAATTCCTATATTTCTGTTCCAACCAATATTACTGGACCCGCAACGATTTGTACTAATAACACAGCTTCTTTATCAGCTACTTGCGTTGCTGGCTCATTCCCAACTTGGTGGGAGGCTTCATATATTATTATTTCTGGGGATCCTCTGCCACCTCCTTTATTTGTGGGTTCGCCTTTTATTACACCACCGCTTACTTTTACTACCACTTATCGAGTAAGTTGCGAACAGGGAGCTAATGTAAGCTCTCGTGTTCCTATTACTGTGAATGTTAATTCAAATCCAAGTCCCACAGCCCCTACTATAACTGCTAATGGAACAACTACTTTTTGTAATGGTGGTTCGGTTACGCTCAATTCAAACGTTGGCAATAATAGTGCTTTAAATTTTGTAAAAACCAGTAGCCAATACGTTAGCGTTCCACACAGTGCCAGTATTAATTTGGGGGCAACTTTCACGATGGAGGCTTGGGTGAAATATTCAGGCTCAAACGTAACTATTTTAGATAAAGGTGATTATGATTTTCTATGGTCATTAAACCCCAATATTAATAGTAACCAAATGGGTTTTTACACAAAAAATACAGGTGTATGGAGTTATTCGACAGGAATTGTTCCACAAAATACTTGGACTCACGTAGCTATTACGCTCAATGCAGGCACATTGACTTTCTATATAAACGGTGTTGCTTCGGGAACTGCCGCCGTTACATTTTCGCAAGATAATCAACCCATGAATATTGGCAGACAGCAACCGACTTTTTGTGTCTGTAATCATTTCAATGGGAGCATGGACGAGCTGAGATTATGGAATATAGTGAGAACCCCAGCCCAAATGCTGACTAATATGAATAACACGATTCCAACCAATAGTGCAGGATTAGCAGCGTATTATAAATTTGATGAAGGCACAGGTACAACCACCGCTGATGCAACGGGCAATGGAAATAATGGAACCTTGATAAATAGTCCAACTTGGCAAGTTCCTGCTATATCGCCCGTCAATGCAGTAGTTTGGTCACCGAGTGGAGCAACAACGCCAACGATTGTAGCCTCAAATGTGGGTACATATACCGCAACCGTTACCAATGGGTATGGTTGTAGTAGTTCTGGAAGTATTACTATCACCTCAGTTTCGCCCATACCCACACTACAAGGAAATGCCTCCGTTGCCACAGGAGGTAGTGTATCACTCACCGCAACGGGATGTTCGGGAAGTTCAGGAACATACACCTTGAAGTGGTATAAATCCTCCGATAATTCATTAGTAACGATGCCCGTTAGCCCAACGACAACTACTAATTATTACGCAAAATGTGAGAATACTTTTAATTCAACCACCTGTTTGAGTCCTGCATCTGCCAATGTAACAGTAAATGTTGGAAATTATATCAACAGCATTATTTCGGGTAATTGGGAAAATTCCAACACTTGGACTCCGAGCAGAATTCCTTTGCCTACAGATAATGTAATCATCAATAATCATACGGTTACGATAACCAGTAATGCCGCCAACGCCAAGAGCGTAGAATATAAAACAGGGGCTACTTTGAAATACTTGAATGCTACAACGAAATTGAATGTAGGATTTTAAATTGTCTGAATTAGAATTTTTTGTCTGAACTGGGATTCATAGGATTATTGGATTTTTAGGATTAAAATTTGACTACAAATCCCTAAATCCATTAATCCCACGAATCCAAATTCAGACTTAATAAATAAAACTTACCTCCATGAAAACATACAAACAAAAAGGGAATAATTCTCTATTGATTCTTAATCACAAAACTTCCAAGAAGGTCTTCCTCAATGATGTAATTTTATTGAAAGGCGAAATTAACTATACCATTCTGTATTTAGAAAATGGTAATCAAAAAGTGCTGGCTCATCCCATAAAATTTTATGAGCCATACTTAGAAACTCACGGTTTTTTACGGGTGCATCGTTCGTTTATGATTAACCCAAACCATGTAAAAGAATATAATCAAGAAGATGAATTTTTAATGATGACCAACGGACAAAAAGCGGATATTTCGAGGAGGAAAAAGGCAGTTTTAAAAGGTTTTGGGTACTGATAAATGTATATAATTTACACACAAATTGATAAAGATTTCAAAACATAAGAAAGAATGTTGGTTAGCGTGTTCATTTTTTACGTAATATTGGATTCACTTCTTGTTATTCTTCATAATATACTTCGCCCTTTGCCATGCCTTCAGTCAAAAATTATTTCTAATCCAATATTATTAAGTCATGAAAAACACATTACCATTCTTGGGCATTTTAATATGCTTAATTTGCTATAATGAAACTTTTGGACAGCAGGATGTTACCGTAACTACTGCTCAAAGCGGGGACTCAAAAAATACGGTTTCGCAGGGTCCATCAGAGGTGATTACTGGAACGCTGATAAGAATTTCTCCCAAATTATCAACTATCAAACCTGTGCTTTTAACCCCAAATCAGTTCTCTGTAGGGAAGGAAGATGAGCAAGATGTACGAGATGGTGTTAATAAAAATGCAAGAATTTTTAATGGTGACCCTAATGCGATAGACAAGAGTGTACAACGTAGCACAAATTCACCGAATTTCCCCAATGCACCCAATATTGTCATGCAGTCATTTGATGGGAATGGAAGTGTTGAAAATCAGGCAAGGGGATTCGGGCTTTTAGTACCTCCCGACCCTGTGGTAACGGTTGGTCCAAATCACATCGTGCAGATGATAAACTTGGTGCATCGGGTTTATAATAAGGCTGGCACAGCACTTACTTCTCCCTTGAAATTTAGTGAAATTGCAGGAACCGCAACCGACAACGGTGACCCCATAGCCCTCTACGACCAAATGGCTGACAGATGGGTTTTGATGCAATTTAGTAATGTTTTGACGAATGGACAGGAGTCATTGATTCTCTGTATTTCACAAACAAATGACCCAACTGGTGCTTATTTTGTTTATGAATTTAAGACAGCAGGTTTTTTACCAGATTACCCTCACATGGGCATTTGGAGTAATTCCTTCACAATGACTACCCATAATTTTAATACGAGCGGGAGTGGTTATCAGTCGCAAGGCTATTGGGCATTTGATAGAAAAAAAATGCTGAATGGCGACCCAACTGCCAAAGCTGTTCTTTTTAGAGATGCTGGCTCATACGGGTATTTACCAGCGAGTATCGAAGGGCTTAAAATACCTGACCCAACCGCCATGCCAACCTTTATCAATTATGACTTAACTAACCAACTTAAAATCAGAACTTTAACTCTCAATTTTTCAAACTTGGGGGCTTCTGCATTGAGTGCCCCTATAATTTTACCAGTGGCAACTTTCAATCCAAATGTTTCTAGTGTTCCGCAAAACAGCCCTGGTTATAGTTTGGATGCACTCGGTGGCAGAATCATGAGTAGGGTTATTTACCGAAAATTTGATACTTACGAATCAATGGTTTTGAATCATACCGTAGATGCTGACCCAACTGCAACTTTTCAGGCATCTCCTCGTTGGTATGAACTTACTCGTCCAAATGCTGCCTCGCCTTGGGTGGTGAATCAACAATCCACTTATGCCCCAGATGCTCTCCACCGTTGGATGGCTTGTGCGGGTATTGATCAACGGGGGAACATTGCCTTGGGATACAGCAGGTCAAGTGCCGCCAATAACCCAGATATTTATTGGGCAGAAAGGAAAAAAGCAGACGCATTGAGTACGCTGGGGACAGAACAGATTTTTAAGGCATCAACGGGTGTTCAACAATCAACTTCTGGTAGATGGGGAGATTATTCGGCTATGGCTATTGACCCCGCCGATGAAGAAACCTTATGGTACACAAACGAGTATTATGCCACAACATCCGACCGTGGATTTAGTACCCGAATCGGTAGTTTTAAAATAACTGACCCGCTTACCTCACCGACAGTACATTTTGCCAAAGGCGGTACAATCGCACGTCAAGTTGAGTCTATCACGCCAGCATCTGGATTGCCAAATTTCCCTTTTAAAGATTATCCAATCACAATTCAGATTGATAATGCTCCTTCGCAACCTGTTAATATTACCTTAACAAAAACAGGAACGGCAACCGAAGGCACAGACTATAACATCTTAAATGCCAGTGCATTAGTGTTAAATGGCACAACGCTTTCGCAGTCATTCACTTTGCGGGTATATGATGATGGACAATTTGACGAACCTAACGAATTTATTGATTTTACCTATACCCTTAATGTGAACGGTGGCAATGCGATTGTAGGTTTATACAATCAACAACATCGAGTAACCATTATTGGAAAACCCATTTGCCCTCCCCCATTTGTAAGTTATACTTGTTCGGGTAGTGTGGCTACCTTGACAGCAGTTTGTGGCAAAGGCACACCTACTTGGTATGATGCTACTGGCACAACTACCCTATTTACAGGTTCTCCATTTACTACCCCAACCTTAGCAGGTGCTACTACTTATACCATAAAATGTGTTGGTAACGATTGCGGACTTTTTCCTTATAAAGTTACCGTTTTTCCTACCCAAATTTATGTAAAAAGCGATGCTAAGGGTTCAAATACAGGGGCTGATTGGAACAATGCTTATACGGAATTATCTTCGGCACTTAACTTGGCTTGTAACAGTAGCTTAACGGAAGTTTGGGTAGCCAAAGGAACATACAGACCTACTTTTTGCACCTCTTGCGATCTCACAGATGCCGCCAAAAATGTCTCATTCAATATTCCATCAGGTAAAAAAGTTTATGGTGGTTTTGCAGGAAACGAGGTCAATTTATCGGATAGAAATTTAGCCTTAGTTAACGCAACCAATTTAACCATCCTCTCAGGAGATTTGAGAGAAAACGATGGAGTAAATTTTACCAATACCGATGATAATTCAAAAATAATCGTAAAGTTTATCGGCTCAAATGCGAATACCTTGCTTGACGGATTTACCATAAAAGGAGGAAATGGGATTTTGGAAGGCGGAGGAGTAAATATTGCCAGTGGTAGTAGCCCCCAATTAACCAATTGTGTGATTACTGAAAATAATGTTTCAGGTTATTTACTCGACCAGCAAAGCACAACTTTTGGAACTTCGGGTAATGCAGTTACTACTACATCTTTTGGTGGACAAACATTTACGCCTACCATTACTGGTTCACTCACAAAAGCAGACATCAATCTTTTTTGTAGTAGTTGCACTGGCACAACGCCCGATTTAACATTATCAGTTAGAGCAACAAGTGGGGGTTTACCAACTGGTGCTGACCTTGCCACAGCTACTATTACAGGATTTAGTGCGGGTTCCGCCATTTATTATATGACCACTTTTGCCAGTCCAGCCACACTTACGGCAGGAACTCAATATGCCTTGGTCATTCGCCCAACCGTGAACCCATCCGCAGGCTCTTATGCTATTGTCCGAAGTGGAACAAGCACCGCTGGGTCTGATGTATATGCAGGAGGAACTCGTGTTACGGGTGCAACAAGCGGAACAGTTTGGTCAATTCCTCTTACAGGTGGCGTATCAACTGATGGTGCTTTTCGGACTTATATGGTAAGTAGTGCGGCTAACGGGGGAGGTATTCAGAATAATGGAACACTGACGCTTACCAATTCTGTACTTTCAAAAAATGGGTCTATTTCAAATGGGGGGGCTATTTATAATGCAGGAACATTAAACTTGATAAATGCCACGATTAATGCTAATACTGCCATACTGGGCGGAGCCATATTTAATAATAGTGCTTCGGGTGTTTCAACATTGAGTAATGTTATTTCATTCGGAAACACTAATTCTTACGGTAATGCAGGAGGCGGAATAACCACGGCATCATATAGCCTTTTTGATAATATGACCAATGTTGTTAATGGAGGCAATAACATCACAACAGCTATTTCTCCTTTCATTTCAGTCAGTGATTTGCATTTAGCGTGTACCTCACAAGCTGTCAATGTTGGAACTGCCACTAATGCCCCTTTGAAGGATTTTGAAGGAAAAGCTCGCCCATTCGTTGGGGCGGTCAGTCTGGTGGATATGGGTGCGTATGAATTTCAAGGAGATTTAACATTTTCTGCCAATAGTAATTCACCGTTATTTACGGGAACTACTTTGAATTTGACAACCGCAGGAGGAACAAGTTACGCTTGGACAGGTCCAAACGGATTTACCTCAACCTTGCAGAATCCTGTCATTAGCACAGTAACATTAGCTGCAACAGGCACTTATACCGTCAGTATTTCGTATGGAAGTAGTTGTGCCGCCACAGCTACAACCGTTGTAACAGTGAATGTAGCAGCACCAACAGGTACGAATAACCCAACTATTTGCAACAACAGCACCGCTTCATTAACCGCCACTTGTGCTCCTGGAGCAACCTCCACGTGGTATAATGCCAGTTCAGTTCCCATTCCATTTACGGGTTCGCCTTTTATAACTCCAAATCTTACTACCAACACAACCTATAAAGTACGTTGTGAAATTGGTGCCATTACCAGTCCGTTTGTAAATGTTTTGGTGAGTGTAAATCCAAGTCCAGCAGCACCAGTAATAACGGCGAATGGACCAACTACTTTTTGTAATGGTGGTTCTGTTATTTTAAACTCAAACGTACCCAATACTAATAATTCGCTTTCGTTTGTAAAAGCTAACAGTCAATATGTCACTATTCCGCACAGTGCCAGTATCAACTTGGTAGCAACTTTTACGATGGAGGCTTGGGTAAATTATTCAGGAATAAACTGTACTATTGTTGATAAAGGCGACTATGATTTTTTATGGGAATTGAATGCTAATGGTAATGCCAATAAATTGGGTTTTTACATAAAAAATACGAACACATGGGTGTATTCAACGAGTGCAGTTCCGCAAAATACCTGGACACACGTGGCTATTACATTAAATGCAGGAACACTCACTTTTTACATCAACGGAGTAGCCTCTGGGGCTTATAACTCTGTTACGAATTTACAAGACACTCAACCCATGAACATTGGCAGACAACAACCCACCTCTTGTGCTTGTAATCATTTTAATGGGAAAATGGATGAATTACGATTGTGGAATGTGGTAAAAACACAAGGTCAAATTCAAGCCGATATGAATAAAAAAATACCAGCCAATAGTGCTGGCTTAGTAGCTTATTATAGATTTGATGAAGTATCGGGTAATATCGCCGCCGATGCCACTGTCAATGGCAACAATGGAACATTGATGAATGGTCCAACGTGGGATTCGCCACCTACTACTACGCCCATTACTTCTCCCAATTATTGGGTACCAGGGGCTGCCACTACCCAATTTTTTAGCGTTAGTGTTGGCGGAACTTATACCTCTAATATTACAAATGAATATGGTTGTACAAATTCTGCGACTGTGGTGATAAACAATCTCAATCCATCCATGCCCATACCACAAGAAAGTGCTTACATACCCACGGGCGGAAGCGTATCACTCACCGCTACGGGTTGTGCGGGAAGTGCTGGAACGTACATTTTGAAGTGGTATAAAGCCTCTGATAATACCTTAGCAACGATGCCAGTTAGTCCAGCCACAACCACTAATTATTACACAAAATGTGAACAAACTTTCAATAGTGTTCCATGTCTGAGTATGGCTTCTGTTAATGTATCGGTGAATGTTGGGGATATTGTCAATAGCATCATCACAGGAGATTGGGAAAATGCCAGCACGTGGTTTCCACCCAGAGTTCCATTGCCTACAGATGTCGTAATCATCAACAATCATACTGTTACGATAACCACCAACTTAGCTAATGCCAAGGGTGTAGAATTGAAAATTGGGGGTGTTTTGAATTATTTGAATGTTGGAGCAAAATTGAAAGTTGGGTTTTGAAAAACTTAAAATTATCTGAATTTGGATTCGACCAATTAATGTATTTTTTGGATTTTAGTCTGATAAGAATAATCCAAAAAATCCATTAACTTGATAAGGTGCAACGTTTCGCAATCCAGATTTAGACCAACAAAAAGGCAACAATGCCCTCCTTATTTTCAACCATAAAACCTCTAAAAAAGTCTTAATCAATGATGTGGTTTTGCTAAAAGGCGAGATAAATTATACCATTCTTTATTTAGAAAATGGTAAACAAAAAGTAGTAGCTCTCCCGATAAAATTTTATGAGCCATACTTAGAAACTCACGGTTTTTTACGGGTGCATCGTTCGTTTATGATTAACCCAAACCATGTAAAAGAATATAATCAAGAAGATGAATTTTTAATGATGAC
>JANPGQ010000107.1:0-3882 GCA_031423975.1 Cytophagales bacterium
GAAGTCCCTTCTCCCTGCCGAACCAGATTTTTCAACTCCTTTACATTCATATCCGAAACACGGCTATGGCTGTCGGTCTTTTCAAAGTAGGCGGCAAGTCCCTGATTCATACGATTTTATGATTTAGGTATGCTGATGGATTACGTAAGGATTTATTTTAAAGATAACAGATAAATTGATATGAAAGTCGCAAAAATGTCAAATATTTTTTCTATTAGAATACTAATTCAATAGACTTTGTATATCTTTGCAAAAAGGTTTATCGGTTCACGGTGAACGGTGAAGTGCAAATGATTTGAGAGGATCAAATCAATTCCAATTCTAAGCTTAATTAATGGCTAAACCCGTTCATCTTTTACCGTTCACCTTGAACCGTAAAGAAAATGGAATCATTAATCAAAAATTTAGAAGGTCTTTCACTCCAAGAAAGTCTGACATATCTCTCCGAAAACTACGGTAAAGTAGTTTTTTCTTCTTCGTTTGGTCAAGAAGACCAAGTGATTACAGACGCTATCTTTCGTAATAATCTTAATATTGGTATCTTTACGCTTGATACGGGTCGTCTTTTTCAAGATACCTACGAATTAATGGATTCTACCAAAACAAAATATAACAAGACTTTTGATACTTTTTTCCCAAATACTCAAAGTGTAGAACAATTGGTGAAGGAAAAAGGATTCAATAGTTTTTATTATTCGGTAGAAAATCGGAAAGAATGTTGTTTTATTCGTAAAATAGAACCGTTGAAGAGAGCTTTGGCGGGTGCTGAAATCTGGATTACGGGCTTGCGTTCAGAGCAATCTGAAAACCGTGCCGATATGCAGATAGCGGAATGGGACGAAGGCAATAAAGTAATTAAGGTAAATCCATTAATCCATTGGACTTATGAAGAGGTGCTTGATTATCTAAAAGTTAACCGTGTACCAGATAATCCGCTTCACCGAAAGGGTTTTGTTTCTATTGGTTGTCAACCTTGCACCCGTGCCATCGCCGAGGGCGAACATCCACGGGCAGGAAGATGGTGGTGGGAAAGCTCGCAGAAGGAATGTGGGTTGCATAGTTAGATTTTGATGCTCGGTTTTCGATGTTTGATGTTCGGTTTACTTGGGTAAATTTTAGAAGTATCAAAAGGCAAAACCAATTTTATCGAAATCACAAGTTTAGAAAAAAATATATTACAGATGCTTGGTTTACTTTATTACCAATAACTATTCCCAAATTTGAGTAACTATCCGAACATCGAAAACCAAACATCGAACATCAAACAATATGAATTCTGATACCCCAAAACACGGTTATTTCCCACGTGAACTTGAAGACGAAGCCATCTATATCATGCGTGAAGTAGCGGCTCAATTTGAGAAACCAGCCCTTCTTTTTTCGGGTGGAAAAGACTCAATTACCCTTGTACGTTTAGCCCAAAAGGCTTTTTATCCAGGAAAAATCCCTTTTCCATTGGTTCACGTTGATACTGGACACAACTTTCCCGAAACTGTAGAATTTCGTGATTGGCTCGCCAAAGAAACGGGTGCTGAGTTAATTGTTCGCTACGTTCAAGACTCCATTAATCAAGGCAAAGCGAAGGAAGAAACGGGCAAATATGCCTCTCGGAATGCTTTGCAAACAGTTACTTTATTAGATGTTATCGAAGAATTTAAGTTCGATGCTTGTATCGGTGGAGCAAGACGTGATGAAGAAAAAGCTCGTGCGAAAGAACATATTTTCTCGGTTCGTGATGATTTTGGGCAGTGGGATGCCAAACGCCAACGCCCTGAACTGTTCGATATGCTAAACGGTAGAATTGCAATTGGAGAAAATGTACGGGTCTTCTCTATTTCAAACTGGACAGAATTGGACGTTTGGAATTATATCAAAGAAGAAAAAATGGAAATTCCATCTATCTACTATTCTCACCAACGCCAAGTGATTGAGCGTGATGGAATGTTGTGGGCAGATTCGGAACATTTGAATAAAGATGCTGACGAAATTCCTTTTGAAGCAACCGTTCGTTTCCGTACCGTAGGCGATATGACCTGCACGGCGGCAGTGCTTTCAGAAGCAATTGAATTAGATGATATTATCGGAGAAATCCTATCGGCAGAAATTTCAGAGCGTGGTGCCAGAATTGACGACAAACGCTCGGAAGCCGCTATGGAAAAACGTAAACAACAAGGATATTTTTGATTTCGGATTTGGGATTTTCGATTTCGGATTAAAAAATCTCAAATCGAAAATATCTTTCACGGTCGAAATAAATCCGAAATCCACAATCGAAAATCCTAAATCAAAAAATGGATATATTAAGAATTGCAACCGCTGGTTCGGTCGATGATGGCAAAAGCACATTGATTGGGCGACTTTTATACGAAACAAAGTCAATCACCAAAGACAAAATTGAGGCACTCGAATCTGCTTCAAAACGCAAGGGACTGAACTTTTTGGACTTATCTTTATTAACAGATGGTCTTATTGCCGAGCGTGAACAAGGCATCACGATTGACGTTGCCAATATTTATTTCTCGACTCTCGAGCGTAAATACATCATTGCCGACACCCCAGGACACTTTGAATATACTCGTAATATGGTTACGGGAGCATCAAACACCAAGGTTTCGATGATTTTGATTGATGCTCGTAATGGGGTGTTGGAACAAACTTTTCGTCACTTTTTTATCGCCTCTATGTTACGTATTCCGAAGGTAATCGTGTGCGTAAACAAGATGGATTTGGTGGGATATTCGGAAGAAAAATTCAACGAAATTAAGGCAAATATTCAAGCCATTGCTGATAAGGTTTCCTTTGAAGGACAGGAAGTTACGTTTATTCCGATGTCTTCACTGTTTGGGCAAAACATCTCGATTCAGGCAACAGAAATGCCTTGGTACGGTGGCAAACCGTTATTAGCAGAATTAGAATCTACTACTTTTGACGAAATCAAAAAGCCTGCTCGTTTTCCAGTTCAGTTTGTGGTTAGACCCAAAACTGAGGAATTTCACGATTATAGAGGCTATGCTGGAAAAATTGCCAGTGGCTCGTTTTCAGTGGGCGAAGAAATCACGGTTTTGCCAACGGGACAAACTTCCAAAATTGCGACTATCGAAAAATTTGGAACGCAACTACAAACCGCAGGAGCAAAAGAATCAGTGGTGATTACCTTAGAAACTGACGTGGATGTGTCTCGTGGGAATATGTTGGTGAAAGCTCACAATCAGCCAGAGCAATTGAAGGAAATCACCGCCAGAATTTGCTGGATGGACTCTCAGCCTTTGGTAGCGGGGAAAAATTATATCCTCCAACACGGTATTAATGACTCAAAAGCGAAGATTGTTTCCTTGAATAATAAAATTGACGTAGTAAATCAAGAAACTATTTCGGACGAAGTTTCACAATTGAAATTGAATGAGATTGGTGAAATCACCTTAAAAACTGCCAAGCCAATTTTTGCTGATAAATACGCAGATAATCCTGCTAACGGAGCATTTATTTTAGTGGATGATTCTAATTCGACCGTGGGGGTTGGGTTTGTTTTGTAGAGAAGAATAAATATATTTGTTACAGAATCACTCTTTCATTGGTTTGGGAGAGTGATTTTTTTGACAATTAAATACAGAAGACAATGACACGAACCAGCATGATACCCCAACAAACTGATATTCTATTATCAATTCCTTCAAAATATGTGGGAAAAAAAATAGAGGTTTTGTTATATTCAGTTGAGGAAATTATAGAAGAAAGCCCTCTACAAGTAACTATGGCTGATTTTTGGGGAAAATTATCTGATGAGTCAGCTCAGAAACTTCATGAAAATGTAAACACATTACGTAACGAATGGGAAAGAGATATTTAGTAGACACCTTAATTGCTTACAGTTTATAAATCCTC
>JANPGQ010000108.1:0-6535 GCA_031423975.1 Cytophagales bacterium
AGATTTCAGATAAATTTCTTTCTGATGGTGACCAGTCGGCAACACAATCTTTTCAACGGTTTAGTCCCATGTTGGGTTTGTCCTTCTCTCCTACCCTTTCAACAGCCATTTATAGTAATATTTCCACCAATTTTGAAACGCCTTCTTTGAATGAATTATCGAATAATCCATTGGGTACGGGAGGTTTCAATCCAAATTTGAATCCTCAAAAATCAAGAAATTATGAGGTGGGTTACAAAGGAATTTTGGGCAAAAAATTTAGGGTCGATGCTTCCATTTTTTATATAGAAGTTGAAGATGAAATTGTTCCTTACCAAATTACGGGTCAAGTAGGCAGAACGTATTTTAGAAATGCAGGATTATCCGAAAGAAAAGGTTTAGAATTGGGATTGACGTATAAGATTTTATCAGGTCTGACTACTTATTTCAACTATACTTATTCAGATTTCCAGTATAAATCTTACCAAACCACGGCAGGGAAATTTGATGGAAATATATTACCAGGAATCCCCAAACACAATATTTATGGTGAAATAAGATACTTCCCACGGATGGGTTTGTACGCCATTGCACAGGTAAGAAGCATTGGTAAAATTTATGCCGATGATGCCAATTCTGCCCAAAATGAGGGTTATTTAACCGTGAATTTACGGGCAGGTTATCATTACAAAATTGGTAATTTTCAGCTTGAACCATTTGTAGGAGTCAATAATTTATTGAATGAAATTTATAATGCCAACGTCCAAATAAATGCCACCGCCAGTCGTTATTTTGAACCCGCACAGGGAACTTTTGTTTTTGGAGGAATAAGTTTGAGATTTGGTAAATAGTTTAGCAAAAAAACTATTACCTTTGCAATCCTATCACCAAACAAAGGGGCTGACCGGTATTGACAGCATGTGCAGTTTGGTAATAAGCACGTCGGGAGTTGGTCTGACCTCCTGTTAAAAATCAGTCTAAACAAACAATCGGCAATACTCAGTATGCCATGGCAGCCTAATTCTTAATTGAATTACGTTTTGGATAGTCCCAATTAGATTGCGACTATTCGCCACCTCCCACTCTGCCAAACTTTGCCGTGGAGATTTGGGGGGACGCTTCGCAAAGTCGAATATTGTGATTTCTCTAAGCAAATATTTAGTACCCAGAGGATAAGGATGGAATTAGGTCAGGCTTGAACCTTGCCCATCTCGAAATAATAATCAAGACTAAACGTGTAGAAGGTTATCGAGTTCCTTGTCTGGACGAGAGTTCGAATCTCTCCAGCTCCACAAAAAAGCCTTCAAATCAATGATTTGAAGGCTTTTTGTTTTATGAATCACATTTTTTACTGGTACTTATCGTTATTTATTCTGTGGTCTTCCTCCGCCAGTACCCATTTTCTTACGATTTTCTTCGTACAATTTGATTTGCTCTTCCGTCAACACGGGCTTTAATTCTTTGTCTTTTGCTTCCATCATTGGTTTCATTTTTTCTCTCATTTCTGGTGAGAATCCACCGTTAGCTTTCATCGTAGAATCCATCAATAACGCATATTTCGTATTGATAATCTCTACTTTATCGAATTGCTCTTTAGTCAAATTCAGCATTTTTTTCATCTGCTTGGTCTGATTATAAGCTCGGTCTTCGGCAGAAAGCTGTTGGTAACCACCACCGCCTCCACCTTGTCCAAATTGTGCATAAGTGCTTAATCCTGTGGTAATTAAGCAGACTGTCATTAAAAATTTTAGTGTTTTCATGGATATTATTTGATTAAATATTTTTTAATGTTGAAATTATTAATAAGATTCTATAACCCATTTATAAAACGATGAATGTAAAGAATTATACGATATAAAGTTCTATTTATGAGATTACATACACCATCTGAAAAACTCTAAATTTTACTCCACTACTATCTTCATCACACTATTTTTCTCCTCATTCCCAACTCTCAAAAAATAAACTCCAGCGGTTAATTTCTCTACTGAAATCGTTTGAATGGCATTTTTCAAAGGTTCAGCCCAAAAAGTTTTTCCAGAAATATCAGTTAAATTTGCGTCATAATTTTTATGAGTTGCTTCTAATAATTCAATAGTGATTGTACTTTTGCTTGGATTTGGATAAATTTTAAATATCCCTGAAACTTCATTTTCAATTGACAAGGCTCTTTTGAATAAAACAGGTATTCCATAGCCCAAGAGTCTATCAGGTTTATCAGCTTGGCTTCCTGCTTTTCGTACATTTACCATCACTTCCATTGCGGTTAATGTAGGATTTGCTTGCCAATAACCTGCTACCATACCACACAAAATAGGTGAAGAAAAAGAAGTCCCACTTCCCGTAGAAATTGTTCCATCTGGTAAAGCAATCGCTGCACTTTGCCCCATTGCAGCCACATCTGGCTTAATTCGTTTATCATTTGGATTGCCTGGTAAGCTAAAAACTGCCCACGCTTTTTTAGCATCTACTGCTCCCACTGCCAACACGGAGTCTGCATCTGCTGGGGTTGAAATATATTTCCAATCTGGAATGTCATTATTTCCAGCACTAATCACACATATTATTCCAGTAGCAGCAGCCCAATCAGCCGCACGTGCTGATATAGTAGTATTTCCGAAAAGTTCAGCGGGAGTATGGTCTGTACTTGCTTCATCAAATCGAGCATATCCTAAAGATGAATTTATTAAATCAACTCCAACGCTATCAGCATACTCCACTCCGATAAGCCAGTTTACTTCTTCTAAAAGTGATTCACTTTGCGAGTCTTCTGTTTTTAATAATAAATATGATGCTTTGGGGGAAGTCCCTACCAATTTTCCCTCTAAAAATGCCCCCATACATGAAAGTACTTCTGTTCCATGTGAACCATCTTCGTAAACAGAAGTTTCCTTATTAACAAAATCATAAGTACCAATTATTCTTTTTTCATCAAAAAGAGTCTTAAATACGAGCATATTGTTGGCATTGTTGTAACCCTCATCTAAAACACCAATTAACATTCCCTCTCCTTTATAACCTGCATCGTGCATAGCATCAGCACCAATCATTTCTATTTGAGTTTTAGCTAATCCATAATCAAAGGACTGTGTATCCGTAACTTCAAATTTCGATTCCCTACGCCCAACTCTATTTTGGGGTGCATCAATAGGGTTTTTTCCTTCTAATCCTTTTACGAAAGGCAATTTCAAGATAGTTTGAATATTTGTTGCTGAGGTTTGCACCAAAACCGCATTCATCCACCGTGAAGAATACCAAACCTTAGCTCCCGTTTTTTTAATTTCGGTGACGTAGGCTGGATTCACAGGTAAATCACGTGTGGTCAGGGCTATTTTTTGCTTAGTTCTACGATTCACCGAACGCTGAGAAAGAAACTCCAAAGGTTTTGAAACCGAATAAGGGGAATTATTTTTGTCTTTGAGCGTAACGAGATATTTGGCAGAAGACTGAGCTTTACAATGAACAGTTGATAATGAATAGTTGATAATTAAGAAGAGAATAATTTTTAGGAAATACCTTAACTTTAATGAAATAGCAAGCCAATTATCAATCACATTATTTAACTGATAATTATTCATTATTAACTGTTCATTATTTCTCATAGCTCTTTATTTTTAAAATATATTTAGTTCCGAAATCTATCTTGCCTTTTCCCAAGCAATCGCCTGAAATACAATAAGATACGTTTGTTTTTTCTTGATAAATTACGCCAATACCTATTGCATATACTTCTAACCTTCGTTTCAAATCGACCAATGTTGAGTCATTCTGCTGAATAACGGTAAGTGTTTGATGAAAATTTTGGCCATTGGTTTGAAAAGGTTGATTAAGTTTTTTCAATTCATACGTATCATTTCCCAAGGAGTTATAGGCGTTTCCATTCCATTTTAAACCTTCACTTACGGGGAAAATTAATTTCACGTAAGTTACATTATTTTCTGTTTTAAGTGCTTTGTCAATTTCTTTTTTTGCTAAAAAAACCGAGTCAATTGCCCATTTTTGCGCATCATTTTCACGGCGATACCGTTCTATCCGTAAAACTTCCTTTCCATCACTTTCTACCGAAACTGAGGCAAATACTTCTTTCAATTGATAATTTTTAATAGTTGGAACGCTCGTTAGGGCATATTGCGTTTCTTGCACATCATAGATAACTACCTGACCCATAAGTGGATAAAAGAAATCTTTGCCTGTTTGTGGGGGAGCAATACAACCACAAGGCTCTTCCATTTTGCAAGATACCATGAACCACAAAACAAAAAAGGTAAAAACTACAATAGCCTTTACCTGATTTGTTAATGATATTTTTGAAATTAATTTGAAGGCACTAACCACGCTCTTTGAAGATTTGACTGTTCCTCGGTTGTATTTTCCATGGGTGTCAAAATATTTTTTTCTACCACTTCTGGAATAAATAATTTACCCGAAAGTTTAGTTTCTATTTTCTTTTCTCCCTCTTTTCTCAAAATCACATAATTGATTTCATCGCCCTCTTTAGCATTACTCATAAAGTCGGTACGGGTGTTTCTGAATGTGGCTAAATCTAAATTTTTACCATTCATAGATACCAATTCGTCACCCGCTTTGAAGCCTAATTTTCTACCAAATTCATCAATACCGTCTTCATCAATGATAAATACGCCCTTCGTTTCAGGATTAATCCCTAAATTATAAATCGAAAAGCCCAAGGTTTTTTCTTTCTTCTTTCTGTCTTTAATGTAATCAATTCCTACGCTTTTCAAAGTTTCTACAATTGGTAAAGGCTCTTTTCCTTCTACGTATTTAGCAAAAAACTGGCGAATTTCTGGAAATTTACTTACCTCCGTGATTTTATCAAACAATTCTGCATCATTAAAAGATTTGTCTTTACCATAATATTTCGACAAATCACGCATCAAATTTTGCGTTCCGTATTTTCCTCCCGACAATTGACGTAATTTAATATCCAAGCACAAACCAATCAATGCCCCTTTTTCATAGACATTTTGGTATTGGTCTTTATATTTTTCCAACACATCCGCCGACATCACCGTAAAAGGAATATCATCCTTATAGCGGTCATTCATATTGCCAATTTTTGATTTCAACATCCCCAAATACTGCGGTAAATCAATCAGATTATACTTCATTTGCATGTGACCCGCTGCATATTCAGTCATTCCTTCGTACATCCAAAGGTGTTTTGACATTTTGGGTTTATTAAAATCAAAATCCCCAATTTCCACTGAGTGAATACTTAAAGGCGTAACAATATGGAAAAATTCGTGCGAACAAACGTCCTTTATCGTCTGTGAAAGTTCGTCCGAAGTTGATTCGGGCAAATAGTAAAATGATGAATAAGAATGTTCCAAAGCACCATAACTTCCGTTTTTCAAATTATCCGAAAGCACAATCAAAAAAGCATATTTTTTGATGGGTAAAGTACCACCCAAATATTCCTTTTGAGCTTCCAAAAGTGTTTTTACATTAGAAGCAATCTCTGCCGAAGTTGCCTTGTGATTGGGTGAAAAAACCGAAATCAAAATATCAGCACCACCCACTTTCAAAATCGTGGTATCGGGCTTACTGTACATGATGGGAGCATCTACTAAATCATTATAATTGGTAGTGGTAAAAGTATCATTTTTATCGTCCGACTTTGAAGCTACCAATGAAGTAGCTCCATAAAAACCAGCGGGTTTTGTGAAAGTAACCTCGTAGTTTTGACGTTTCATATCGTTGAAATATCCAACAAACCCGTGTGTATTAATGGCAAAAAGTTTATCCGTTTCGATATCCGTTCCCGCAGGTTCAAAAACATATTCACCCGAAATTTCAGGAGAATCCCAAGTATCATCTACTAAATAAGTGATTTTATTTAAGCCCTTTGCTCCTTTTATTTTATAGCTATTTTTATCTAATTTTTCTACCGAAAGAGTCTTTCCAGCAGCATCAAAAGCCTTAAAATCAGACACATAACGTCCAAAGTCATAATTGGCATAGGTACCAGGAACAATTTTAGGCATATTATAAATGGCTTCGTCTTTTAATATTTTGGGCGTAATCAACGAAACCTCCAATTTATCATTTTGGACTTTGGTTAAATCAATAAAGAACTGATAATTATTAGTTTGAGTAACCTTCTGAGCGAAAGTATTTAGGCAAAGAAACAATGCCGAAAGCGTGAGGAATTGGAATTTCATTCGAGAAATATGAGTTAATGAAAAAATAAAAATGCAATTTAAGAATCTTTGATGGGATATTAACGAAGAGAGGTTTAAGAAAGTGTCTATTGAAACATTTCTGGCAAAAAATTCTGAGAACTTCTTAAAACTCTAATTATATCAATTCTTTCTGAATTGACAATCCGATAAACGATACGATAAGGAGGTCTAATTAATTCACGAAGTAAATTATCTTCTTCAAATTCTGGAACAATTCGACCAATCAGTGAATGCTTTGACAAGTAATTTACCTCTGAAAAGATTGTTTCTACAAACAATTGAGCATATTTTTCAGAAGTTTGAGAAATATAGATTGCAGTTATTTCAATATCATCTAATGCTTTGGGTGTAAA
>JANPGQ010000109.1:0-25087 GCA_031423975.1 Cytophagales bacterium
GGATTTGACAAAGTTTTTATTTTTCACCTCTATGCAACCTTTCTCTACTTCATTTTCGTCTATCCTTCTGAGACTCAACTATTCAGTTTCACTAACTCGAAAATACCTAAGATATGAAAACTACCTTTATTTCCTTTATCATTGCGTTTTCAATCCCCTTCGTTATGTTCGCTCAAAACACTCCAAAATTGATTTGGGAGAAAAAGGTAGTTGAAACTAATTATTCACCCAATAATACTTCAAATCTCAACGGGATTACGCTTTCGCCCGATGGCAATATTTTACTAAGAGCTACTTATAGCAACAAAGCAAACAATGGTGATGAGTATAATCTAAAGGTTTTCGACAAAAATGGGAATCAACTTTGGAATGTCTCCGATTATAGCAAAACGCCTAATGCTACTTTTGTTCCGAGGTACGTTCAAAATAAATATCTTTACATAGAGTCTTCTTCCAAAAATTTCAATCGTGATACTATTCTGTATTTTGATAAAAATTTCACCTACCTCAAAACGCTCAATACGAATCTACCTAACACCTACGCCCTCGATGTGGAAGATGGGATAATTTATGCTACTACGGATAAGAAATTTATCAAATATGACCTCGATGGGAAGGAAGAGTGGCAATATCAAAATGACGAACCAACGGTTTTGGTCAATTCAGTTGCCCCTTATATTGGTTTGGAAGGCGATGCTGGTATTCTGAAAAAGAATATGCTCATTTTGAATAAAAATGGAAAAAAAATTGGACGCACCGAACCCCAAGTTTATTACAAAACCTACTCCACTCCCGACAAAGGTTTTTGGCTCTTGACAGATGGAAATTATACCCAAGCAGAATATATAAAGTTCGATTCAACAGGAAAACAAACGGCTAAATTTACTTTGGCAGATTTACCCGCTCGCTGGCAAAGTGATGTAGCTATTAGATTAAATGTTATGAAAAATAATGGGCTTTTTTCAATTTATATGAATGATAAAGCTGAAATTGTTTTCATACGCATGATGCCCGATGGAACATTAAAAAAATCAGTTAAAAACCTGAATATCAGCGATGTAAGAGACAATAGAATCTCGCTTGATTATAGTTTAGTGGATGAAAATAACTGTATGTTTAAATGTAGATATGTAAAAGTATCAGAGTTTGCTGGGAATAAATTCATTGGCGTTGCTAAGTTTGATGATGCCAATTTAGGGTGGAGCAAACAAATAGATGATACTGGTCTTGGTGAGAATATTAAATTTAATCTTGATAATGAAAATATGTTTTGCATTTTAGACAGTTACCCTGTTACGAGAGCATCAACAGCAGCAAAAATATCTTTTTACGATTATGATGGAAATTTAAAATGGAAACAGACAAATCAAAGCCAGTCAGGGGTTGTAGATTATAGAAGGGTTAAAAATGACCTCTACTTAAAATATTATTATATCAATCTTGAATTTACTTCCAAAGTGAAATTTAGTGATGGTAAAGAAATTTGGACAAAGCCTATTTCTATCAATTCGTTATCTGATGATATAAAGTTTGATAAATTGGGAAATACTTATATTAAATATAATTATTGTGCCGATAGTTCTTACAGTTCTTGCTCCAGTAGTAAAAAATCAAAAATTGTAATAACCAACGCTGACGATTTAGAAATTGGTGGTTATAGTTATCCAAATCCGAGTAATCATAACATTAATTCATTTGCCATTGATAACGATAACAACCTCATTGTCTTGTCATTGGAATCCACCAAAAATCTTTTTAATAATACTTATAATTTACGCAAAATAAAATTCTGTGGAAACGCTTTCAGCACTATTACTTCTCCACAAATTTCAGGCATTACCGATGCCTGCCCAGGTGAAAAAGTTAAACTCTCTATCCCAAAAACTGAAGGCGTTAGTTATCAATGGCAAAAAGATGGAAAAGACTTGCTTGCAGAAGGGAAAGATGCCGTTCAAGATGTAGGCGTTTCGGGGGCTTATACCGTTACACTCAAAGACTTAACTTGCTTAAATTCAGTTACTTCCAAAGAATTAAAGGTTAATATTCGTTCTTTGCCAAATACAGAAATCAAAACTGCCAAACTTACTTTTTGTCAGGGAGATAAAACAACTATTACTGCCACCACCAACGGTACTTTTTTTCAATGGCAAAAAGATGAAAAGGATATAATTAATGCCACGGCTGCCAATTATGAAGTTACCCAATCAGGTTTTTATCGTTTGGGTGTACGAGATGAAAAATGCCCACAAATTGGATATTCCAACGTGATTCCTATCGAAGTAAAACCCCTGCCTGATGCCATTATCAGTAGTGATATCAAATCAGTAATCGTTGAGCCTTTTATTGTAAAAATGACCGCCAATACTGGCACAGGTTTTACTTATCAATGGGCAAAAAATGATACTGCCATCGTTAATGCTACCACTGCCATTTATGAAACCAAGAAGGCTGGAAAATTTACCGTGATTGTAACAAAAGATGGATGTTCAAAAACATCTGAACCTTTATCAATTAGTATTCAAGTTGCTTTGGCAAATGAAACAGAAATGGGCGAAGATGAAGTAATAATTTACCCAAATCCAAGTCAGGGAGAATTTAATATAATACTACCGAATACGCTAAAAGGTGCTGGTATTCAATTATTTAATTTAATGGGTCAAGAGCGTACACTCATACAGACGAGTGATAAATTGCAAGCACAAAACATCATGCAAGGAACTTATTTTTTGAAAATTAGTAAGGGAGAAAAAGTGCTTACTTCAAAGATTGTAGTTTATTAGGCAGTCGGCAAAAAAAGCGAACCTTCGGAATTTGAGTTCCTAAGATTCGCTTTTTTATTGCCGAAAGCCGAAAGCCAAATTAATATCTTCTCACCTTCAAAGACTGCAAACCGCCTTCAAATTTAATGGTGATTTTCTTAGTGGCTTTGTCGTAATCAGGCGTTTCCCAATGTCCATCTTTTTGGATAAACCCATCAAAATCTTTGTCATTCAAACCACCATCAATTTCAACTCTACATCCTGCGGCTGTGGGAACTTGAAACTCAATATCGGTCAGTCCAGACTCAACTTTTACGTCCAAATTATCTACTTTGTCGCCTAATTTTACGTCTGTTTCAGTCAAACCAGTTTTGATAGAGAGGTTTTTGATTTTGTAAGCACTCAAATCAAAATCTACTTTGCCCGCTCCAAATTCAAATTTCATATCCCAAATCACATTTGGATTTAGTTTCAGATTGACTTTATTATGGTTATTATCACCCAAATCAATATTATTAGTTTTGCCTTTCAAACTAAAATCAACCGTTGGGCTATCGGCATCCCCCGTTTTCTTTAAAGAAATATTGCCAAAATTTAAAGTAGCATCAGCTTCTGCCAATTGAGAAGTAGTTTCTTTAATGTCAAATTCAGCCGCACCACCTTTAAACTCAAGCGTTGCACTTTTGATATTGGCATTCATAGGTTCAGATAATTTCTGATTCGCTCCTTTGAAAGAGGTATCTCCATCATATTCATCATCGCTATCATCATCGTCGTCGCTATCACTATGATTAAAATTAAAGTTTCTACCTCCTAAAGCGTGTTCGACTTTATTAGAGCAACTCCTAACGATAACCGTAGGAATAGCAATACACAAAAGAACAATGGTAACTACCGTTGAAGTCTGGCTACTTTTGCCCAAGACTGCCACCAAGCCCAAATAAATTAGCAATAGAGGCCACAGACGGAATATTTCGTGCCAATTGACGTTAAACCAATCCAATTCTTTTCCCAAGAAAAGGACACCAAGCAGAATCAATATTCCACCAGCAAATAAATTTTTAGAGTTCATGATTTTAGTTGATAATTGATAATGAATAATTAATAGTTAATTTAATGAATGATAGTAAAGGACAATCTAAATTAGATTATCCAAAACTATCAATTATCAAATATCAATTATCAACTCTGTTATCCTTGTCTTTGAAAATAATATACCCGCCTACGGCAATTAAAATGAGAGGCCAGAATTTACCGAAATCAAAATCGGGAAGCCATTCGTCTAAAAGGAAAATTGTTCCAAGGGCAATCAAAATGATACCCCATACTCTGCTTGAGTCTTTTTTCATGTTTGTTAGTGTTTCGTTAAAGGATGAATCGGTTGTGGCATTGGCATCCATCGAAGAAGCCGTTTGCCAAGAATGTTGTACAGGCAATGATGCCCACAAGATAATATAAATCCAGAAGAAAATTCCATGCGTGAATATTAATCCTACGGCTAAAATTATTCTTACTACGGCTACGTCAATTCCATAACGCTCTGCTAATCCTGCTGCTACACCTCCCAAATGTCCACGTGAAGGTATGCGATATAATGTCTGATTCATGGTTTATGCTGTTTAGACTGTGTAAAGGTACTACTTTTTTATACATAGTACCTTGTTTTATGTCCGAAAGGTATAACGAGTTTTATGAATGGCAATTGAGAACTCAATGAACGGTAAAGGAGAATTAAGAATGGCAATTTTTAATTATGGGGTTTGGGAATGGTAAAAGGTGAACGGTTCACGGTAAACGGTTTTGTCAATAATAAAGTAGTTTTCGAATAAGTCAATAAAAAATGGGTCTATGAAATTATCATAAACCCATTCTAATTTTAATTATCACCTCAAAGCCGTTCACCGTGAACCATTCACCCTTCACCGCAAATTACATCTTTGGTACTTTCGCTTTTGCCTCTTCAACTTTCTTCATTTGAACATTTGAATTTTCAGCCGCTGAGATTTGGTCTTTTTTATTCTGCTCTACATCCGTCAATAGTTTCTCCAATTCTACACGGTTTTCTTCAATCTTTTTCAAAAGTTTCTCTTTCTCCTTTTTGTTATCCTCAATGGCACGTACCAATTTATCGCCCGTTTTAATAGTCTTTGTTTGTTTATCCTTCACATCTTCCATCGTCTTCTCTTCGGTTCTAACTGCCTCTTGAAGATTGATTATTTCTACAAAATCATTCAAAATCTTCTCGGCGGCGGCATATTTTGGATGCGTAGCGTTTACATACACTTCATCCCCCAAACCCAAAGACATAAAGATTTTAGAACGTCCTTTTTCATAAGAAACTCTACTTACCAGCATAACAGGGTCTCCAGAAATGGTTGGCATAACCGCACCCGTTACTTTATAAGCCCCACTCCTCCCCGACTCTACTTTGCCATATTTAGCCAATTCTACTTGCCATGCTTGCTTAACATATTTGTCATCAACGGCTACTGATGTATAAAGACCTTCTTTATTGGCTTTCTCTACTTCTTGCGTTCCCGAGAAAACTTGGGCATTAACTGACTGAAAACCAGTCAATAACATAGCGGCTAATAATAGCTTTTTCATAAATAATTTTGAAATTAAAAGATTAGATGATAAAAATGATTTCACGCAATTTATGGTATTGTACCTAAATAACAAAGATATGACTGTTAAAGGTTTAGAAAGTAACTTGTTCGTTTGCTTTTTTATAGCTCAAAATGGTGTAATGCCCATTTTTATGGATAGATTTGTTTGATAATTCTCAACATTCTAAATCCAAAAATATCAAAAAATGAAGCGTAACATAGTCTTTATATTACTACTAACAATCAGCCAATTGGCTTTTGCTCAAAGCAAAGATTGGCAAATTATTCCCTTCATAAAACCCGCTGAAAACCCAATTCTCCAATCAGATTCGAGTTATATTTTCAATTGCCCCATGCGTAATGAACCCGTGAGATGGCAAAAAGCCGATGTTTTTAACCCCGCCGCCATCGTCAGAAAAGGAAAAGTTTATCTTTTATTCAGAGCCGAAGATATTCCCGGTACAAAAATCGGTTTTCGTACTTCCCGTATAGGTTTAGCCATTAGTGAAGATGGTTTGCATTTCAAAAAACGCAGAAATCCTGTTTTGTATCCTGCCAAAGATGAGTTTGCTAAATATGATAATCCTGGTGGTTGCGAAGACCCACGCATTGTAGAATCACCCACGGGTGGGTACATTGTAACTTATACGTCATGGAATCGGGATGTGGCAAGGCTGAGTGTTGCCTCTTCCAAAGACCTAATTCATTGGAAAAAACACGGACCAATTTTCGAGAAGCCTTTACACGGAAAATACTTAAATATTTGGTCAAAATCTGGCTCTATTGTAACACAGCTAAGAAAAGGGAAAATAGTAGCGGCAAAAATTAAAGGAAAATATTGGATGTATTGGGGTGAAAAAGGCGTTAATTTAGCCACTTCTCCCGACCTTATACACTGGACTCCCGTAACCAACAAACAAGGCGAATTGGTATATGCCATGCAAACAAGACCCAAGAAATACGACAGCGATTTAACCGAACCAGGACCACCAGCCTTGTTAACCAAAAACGGAATCGTGCTTTTTTATAATGGCAAAAATGCCAAAGGGGAAAATTCAGATACTACGCTTTTGGCGGATACTTACTCAGGCGGGCAAGCTCTTTTTGACAAAAATGACCCTTCAAAACTCTTAGACAGAATGGATAACTGCTTCATCAAGCCCGACCGCCCCCACGAAATGCGTGGTCAATATGCTTCTGGGACTACGTTTATTGAGAGTTTGGTTTATTTCAAAAAGAAGTGGTTTTTATATTACGGAACAGCGGATAGCATGGTAGGCGTAGCAATCAAGGAGTCTAAATGAAAATTTCTATCTTAATCCTCGCCGCTGGGAGTTCCAGCCGTTTGGGGCAGCCAAAGCAATTGGTAGAATTTGAAGGGCAAACTTTAATAGAGAGAACTACTCATATAGCTTTGTCAGTATCAGAGGAAGTTTTGGTTGTTTTAGGAGCAAATTCTGACCTGATAAAACCAAAACTTGAAGCCTTTTCAAACCAAATAACTATTATTGATAACCCTGATTGGAACGAAGGAATGGGTACTTCAATTAGTCTTGGTGTGGAGATTTTAGCTCCAAAATCAGATGCAATCTTGATTTTATTGGCTGATCAGCCCCTAATTTCACAAGTTCTTTTGCAAAATATGATGCAAACCTTTGCAGAAAAAGAAATGCCCATAGTAGCTTGTGATTATGGTAATCAATTGGGCGTTCCGATTTTATTTGACAAAGCGTTTTTCCCAGAACTTAAACACTTAAAAGGAGAGCAAGGAGCAAAATCATTTCTAAAAAAATATGTTGAAAAAATTAGCTCTATTGAGTTTGAAGGTGGAATATTCGACATTGACACTCCCGAAGACCTTTTAAAATTGAATTCGTTTAAAAACAAAAATACCGAAGGATAATCTTCGGTATTTTTTGCTTTAATTGCGCCAAAAGCGTAATAAATTTTTAATCGGATTTTGTTTTGGTATAAATAAATAGTGGTTTGGTACTTCAATAGTGGTTATATAAATAATTAATGGTCAAATATTTAGCGTTAAAATTACTGAGAGTGGTTATATTTCTCAATATTATAATGCAAAGTTCTGCAAATTTTCAATAATAATAAATAGCCAATTTGGCTATTTTCTGACATAAATCATTTATTTTTGTTTGCCTTCGAGCAAACATTGCTATTAAATTATGGTAACTTATAAATTTATTACTGACCTTTCATGCAGAATTTACCAAACCATTCATTAGAACAATTATACCGTAAATGTTTGGAAGCCGTAAGTAGTATTGCAGGTATTGACTCAGAGAAATCCACGGAGAAATACTTACAAGAAATGGGTTTTTTCAACAATGATACTACTTATCTCAATGCTGTATATGGTATAATGGAGATGTCTAATCTTTCCTTTAAATATATTGCCAATACAGAAATCTCATTGGGAATTCCCGAGGAAGCATTTATTGAGAAAGGGCTGAATCAGTATTTAGGTTCGATGGCTCCCAACAAAGATAATTTAGCTTCTATTCCAGTTTTATTCAAATTTATGTTTGATTCTATCCAAGAAGCCCCCATTGCAATTCGGCAAAATTTTATTGGTTATGGATTTGGAACAAAACATATTAGACCGAGTGGCAGTCCATTTCATACAATGGTACAACTTTTTGGCTTAGAATTTAACAGTAATGGAACACCTTCGCTTTGTTTTTTTGTTGACCAAGACATTGAACACCTTGTGAAAGATTCAGAAAATTATTTGGGAAGAATGAGCTTTAATAATGGCGAATACGTAACCACTTTTTCGTCTAAAGATATGTTATTGAAAAAACAAGACATTTTTACTGATAGAGAACACGATGTGCTAAAATATCTCTTGAAAGGATACGAATCCAAACAAATTGGCGAAAAACTGTTTATAAGCTCAAATACGGTGGATAATCATCGCAAAAATATGATTCGCAAAATGGATGCAAGAGACACTACTGCATTGATTCAGATTTCAAAACAATTAGGTATTTTAAGATAATTACATTTAATCAACACTAACACACAAAACATTTTAACCTCAAATTATTTAACAAAGTCGGTTTTCTTTTCAGATACCGACTTTTTTTGTTTTCAGTCCAAAAGATATGGATTAACTTTGTGCTTTAAAAGGTTAAGGATAAAATGTTCACGGTAAACGGTTCACGGTGAAAGGTAAAGGGTTTGCACAAAATCATTTTACAAATTAAAGCCCACAAGACTGCTTTACTTCTTTTTTTCTTTACCAAATTGATTTTTTTCACCGTTTTCCGTGTTCCGTTCACCGTTTACCGTGAACCGTTCACCGTGAACCGTTTACCAAAAATTAGCATTGGAACATCAAACATCTCTCCCCACAGTAGAAACTGCCAAAAAATTAGGGCTTCTTCCCGAAGAATTTGATAAGATTAAGGAAATCTTAGGACGTACTCCCAACTTTACTGAATTATCTATTTTTTCGGTAATGTGGTCAGAACATTGCTCTTACAAAAACTCAATCATTTGGTTGAAAACCCTTCCGAAAGATTCTCCACGGATGCTTGCCAAAGCGGGCGAAGAAAACGCTGGGGTGGTTGATTTGGGCGATGGCTTGGGCTGTGCCTTTAAGATAGAATCACATAATCACCCTTCCGCTCTTGAACCATATCAGGGTGCGGCTACGGGTGTGGGCGGTATCAACCGTGATATTTTCACGATGGGTGCGAGACCCATTGCTCAATTGAATTCATTGCGTTTTGGAAACATTAACTCTGCCAAAACCAAGTGGTTAATGAAGGGCGTAGTAAAAGGAATTGGCGACTATGGCAATGCCTTCGGGATTCCAACGGTGGGTGGTGAAGTTCAATTTGATGATTGTTACAACATTAATCCATTAGTAAATGCCTTTTCGGCAGGAATTTTAGAGAAAGGAAAAATGGCTTCTGCAACGTCTTATGGCGTTGGCAATCCAGTATATATTGTAGGTTCGGCAACGGGTAAAGACGGTATTGGTGGAGCAAGTTTTGCTTCGGAAGATATTACGGCAAAATCATCCGAAAAATTGCCAGCCGTTCAAGTTGGTGACCCTTTCCAGGAGAAATTATTGTTGGAAGCATCACTTGAAATTTTGGATACTGGCTGTGTAATTGGTATTCAAGATATGGGTGCGGCAGGGATTATCTGTTCAACTTCTGAAATGTCTGCCAAAGGTGAACACGGAATGGAAATTGACCTCTCGAAAGTACCTACTCGCCAACCCAATATGAAACCCTTTGAGATTCTATTGTCAGAGTCGCAAGAGCGAATGTTAATTGTGGTGAAAAAAGGACAAGAAGATGTAGCCAAGAAAATATTTGATAAATGGGATTTGAATTGTGAGCAAATTGGCGTAGTTACGGATTCAAAACGTTTGAGATTTTACCAAGACGGAGAATTAGTTGCCGACGTACCAGCCGATGATTTGGTTTTGGGCGGAGGAGCTCCCGTTTATACTCGTGAATACCGTGAACCTGCTTATTATCAAGAGTTTAAGAAATTCTCGATTGATTCAGTAGCTGACGTAAAAGCCGAAGAAATTGAAACCGTAGCCAAGCATTTATTGACTCACCCCAATATTTGCTCTAAAAAATGGGTATCAGAACAATACGATTCGACCATCGGAAGAGCCAATAGAAACACCAATGCCCCCGCCGATGCTGCCGTGGTAAAGGTGCATGGTTCGGATAAATCAATTGTGATTACGGTGGACTGTAATTCAAGATATGTGAACGCCGACCCCGAAGAAGGTTGTGCCATTGCCGTTGCCGAAGCCGCTCGTAACATCGTGTGTGCAGGTGGCGAACCTGTTGCGATTACCAACTGTTTGAACTTCGGAAATCCTTATGTACCAGAAGTTTACTGGCAATTTGTGGGAGCTATTAAGGGCATGAAAAAAGGTTGTGAAACTTTCGGAACACCCGTAACAGGCGGAAATGTGAGTTTCTATAACCAATCATCAGACGAAGGTCCCGTGTTTCCAACGCCTACAATTGGAATGTTGGGAATTATGGAAAAACCAGATAATATGATGACGCTTGATTTTAAAAATGAAGGCGATTTGATTTATATGATTGGTGATGCTAAAAACGATATTGCTTCTTCGGAATATTTGTATTCATACCGTAAAATCAAAGCATCGCCTTCGCCAGCGTTTGATTTGCAGGAAGAAAAATCTTTGCAAGATACTGTCTCTCAATTGATTATCAGTAAGGTGATTGAATCTGCCCACGACCTTTCAGACGGTGGTTTGTTCATCACTTTGGCAGAATCTGCGATGCCACGCCAATTAGGATTCTCTATCAAAACGGATTCAACTTTCCGTAAAGATGCCTTCTTGTTTGGCGAAGCTCAAAGCCGTGTATTGGTATCAGTTTCACCAAGCAAACAATCTGATTTTGAGGCGGTTATCAGTAATTTATCAAGCAAATCGAATTTCTTAGGAAAAGTAACCAAAGAGAATTTCGTGATTGATTCTGATACCATTATGACCTGTGCAACAGCCATAGATATGTTTGAGAAGACTTTGCCAGCGTATATGGCGTAGGATATAGACATTAGTAAAAAAATGAGCCGAATAAAAATTTATTCGGCTCATTTTTTTTGTTAGATTTATAACGAATAGCAACTTAATCCATCAATTTATGCTTTTCATTATAAGCAACCGCAAAAATGATAGCTTCGGCAATGATTCCTACCGTGGCGGTAAATGTATCACCTAACCACAGCAATAAAAGGGCGAAAATGCAAAACAAAATAATGAGTTGTGCCGTTGAAAGGTCGTTGTCTTCCGTATGAGAATGAGTATCTGACATAGTAAATTAAAATTTGAGTATGAAATCTGTACTAAGATATGAAAAAATATAAATTTGACAAGTTTTTTTGCCTACTTTTTTTTACCATACCATTCTTAACTTCTGCTCAATATTCAGATAAATGGATTTCATTGAAATACGAGTCAGTCAGATATCGTCCTAACCACTTTTATTTCTCCAAAATAATAGATGACCGAAAAGACCGTAGTAAAATTGGAACAATTTATGGCGAGAATCAAGAGATAAAATCTTTAAAATTGAGTGGGGGAATCAATAAAACTATACAAAATTATTTTTCAAAATCAATCGTTAAAGACACTTCCAATTATCCTATTTTATTCAAAATTAAGGAATTATCCATTGATGAGATTTTATCTAATATGAAAATTACGGGAAAGTGCAAAATTAAGGTTTCTTACAGTTTTCTCCGTGACACCACAGAAGTAGAACTGACTGATTTTCAGACTTCTATCACTTATAATCGTACTACAGGGGATTACAATAATTATGAAACATTGATGAGTAAAGTCATTGAAAAATCAGTAGCTTATTTTGGAGAATGGATGGCTGAAAATTATGATGAAAATCCAAAATTAATTACTTCATTAAATATAGTATTTCGTCCCGATTATAATATAGATATACCCGAAAAAGGAGATACTATTTTCTGGTCGCCAAATCGTAAAATGACTTGGGCTGACTTTGGTGGGACGATGCCAAAAGCCAGTAAATATTCAGCCCAAATTTTTAATAACTTTGAATATTTCGCTCCATTAAAATTAGAGGATGGTGTACTTATAATATCCCTCCAAATGAAGGTATATATGCTAAAAAGTGGCTCTTGGACATCATCAACGGCACTTTCTGAATATAGTATTGCTCACGAACAATTACATTTTGACATTGCCAAAATTATTGTAGAACGTTTTAAACAAAAAGCCAAAGAAACGCTGACCATAGATAATTACGATAGCGAATTACAACTACTCTTTATAGAAATGTACCGTGAAATGAATCGTTTGCAAAAGGAATATGACGATGAAAGCAATCATAGTATTAATGCGGTTGGGCAAGCAAAATGGCAATCTCAAATTTCGGAAGAATTGAGAAATTATGGCGTGCGTTAAATTTTGTATCTTTGTAGAAAAACGATGAAATTATTTTGAAAAAATTATCAATGGACGAACTGAATCGTCTTTCAGTAGAAGAATTTAAGGGTGTGGATAAATTTCCATACATTTTGATTTTAGACGACATTAGAAGTATGAACAATATTGGCTCGGTTTTCAGAACTGCCGATGCTTTTAAGGTGGGGAAAATTTACCTCTGTGGAATCACGGCAACCCCTCCGCATCGTGAAATTCAGAAAACAGCTTTGGGGGCAGACGAGACCGTTTTGTGGGAACACGTACAAGACGTACTTACGCTCGTAAAAGATTTGCAAAATAATGGCTACAAAGTTGCCGCCGTTGAACAGGTAGAAAAGAGTGTTTCATTGTTAGATTTTCAACCTCAAAAAGATAAAAAGTATGCTTTCATCTTCGGAAATGAAGTTTTTGGTGTAAATCAAGCAGTGGTTGAACAAGCAGATTTTTGTTTGGAAATACCGCAGTATGGTACTAAACATTCTCTGAATATTTCGGTAACGGCTGGGGTGGTGGCATGGGATTTTTTGAGTAAGACTTTAAAGTTTGCAAAAACTTAACACGAAATATTTTTTTTGCTAAAACCTTATTGATACTTTCGTTGAATTAAAATAATATTCTCTTAACATTAAATTAATATTAAAGATGAAATCAGATAATAAAGGTCTTGCCAACGACTTATCGGCAGCTATTTTGAGCAAATTGCACGGACTAAACGCCAAAAGTGCTAAGAAATTAGTGAAGTCAGTTGATGAAGTATCAAAGGATATCGTAAAGAAATTTACTAAATTACAGAAGGAAGAAGAAAACGAGAAAGAAAAAGATGCTAAAAAAGCTGCTAAAAAAGCCGAAGCAAAAGCTCATAAAATAGCGAAAGCAAAAGAGAAAGCCGCTAAAAAAGCTACCTTAGAATCTAAAATTGCCATTGTTACGCATGATGCAGTGGCTACTCCAAAAGCAAAACCAGTGGCTACTCCAAAAGCAACTCCTGCAAAAAAAGCAGTTGCTAAAGTGGTTAAGAAAAAATCAGCTCCAAAAACCGAAGTTGCCAAAGAAGCAGAAACAGTTGGAGAAAACGACTAAGATTTTTACCGATTATCACAGAAAAAGCGAGTTTGTCAAAAATGAAAATCATTTTAGGCAAACTCGCTTTTTTTTGTAACGTTTTACAATAAATGATACAAACTAATAGAAAAATTTATTTTCAAATCTTCAAATTGAAAAAATGTCAAATATTTTAGAAGCTCAACACGTTGTCAAGCGATATGCCGAACATACCGCATTGGATGATGTAAGTATTGAAGTTCCACAAGGTTCTATTTTTGGCTTGCTTGGACCAAACGGTGCAGGCAAGACCTCATTAATCAGAATTATCAATCAAATCACCGCCCCTGATGAAGGACAAATCATTTTGAATGGTGAAAGACTGCAACCCAAGCACATCGAAGACATCGGCTATTTGCCCGAAGAACGTGGACTTTACAAAAAAATGAAAGTTGGCGAACAACTTTTGTATCTTGCCCAACTCAAAGGCATGAAAAAAGCGGATGCTTTGGAGAAATTAAAAGTTTGGTTTATAAAATTTGACATTAAAGATTGGTGGGATAAAAATGTAGAAGACCTTTCAAAAGGGATGCAGCAAAAAACGCAATTTATCGCTACCATTGTTCATGAACCGAAATTGATAATATTGGATGAGCCGTTCTCTGGTTTTGACCCTATCAATGCGAATCTCTTGAAAGATGAAATTTTGGAACTGAAAAAACGAGGTACAACCATCATTTTTTCGACTCACAGAATGGAATCAGTTGAGGAACTTTGTGATAATATTGCTTTGATTAATAAATCGAAAGTGGTGTTGCACGGAGAGAAAAAAGAGGTAAAAAATCGCTTTAAAGATAATTCCTATTCCGTAGAATATTCGGGTAATTTGACGAATGAAAACGGGCTTTTTGAATTGATTAATACCCAAACCTTAGAGGATGGCATTATGAAATCTCATATCAGAAATATTCAAAATATACCTGTTAATCAATTAGTTAGCCAATTGATTAGTCAAGTAGAACTAAAAGCTTTTAACGAAAATATTCCTTCTTTCAACGAAATTTTTATCAAAGTTGTAGGTGGAGAAGCGAATGATTTATTGTAAAAACCAATATTAAACATGAATAAAATACTACTTATTATACAGCGAGAATATATAACTCGTGTACGCAAAAAATCTTTCTGGATTGCCTCATTACTCGTGCCATTTTTGATAGCGGGTGTTTATGCCATTCCTATTTATTTGGCTTTGAGTTCCAATGATAGCAAGAATATTGACATAGTTGATGAAAGTGGTCTATTCAAAGGTAAAATAAAATCTGACGAAGAAATGACTTATCGTTTTATTGACAAATCTTTTGAAAAAGCCAAAACTGACCTTTATGGTAGTGATGCCGATATTTTGGTAAATATTCAGAAAGATATTCTACAAAATCCAAATGGCGTAAAAATTGTGAGTAAAAAGAGTGTAGGCATTGGTACTCAAATGGATATTGAAGGGAAAATCCAGAACGAATTACGCAATATCAAACTCCAAAATGCTCATATTGACTTGAAGATTTTGGAGGAAAATAAAGTAAAAGTAGATGCACAAACTTACACAATTCAGGAAGATGGCAAGGAACAAAGTAATAGTTCAACGGGAGCAATGATTTTGGCGGGTGTTTTTGGAATTATCTTGTATATGTCCGTGCTTTTGTATGGTTCGCAGGTAATGAATGGCGTGATTGAAGAGAAAAGTAATCGGATTATTGAGGTTATGATTTCTTCGGTTCGCCCTTTTCAATTGATGATTGGTAAGATTGTGGGCGTTGGTTTAGTGGGACTTACACAATTTATGCTTTGGGGAGTTTTAACATTCGCTACGTCAAGTGCCACAACGGCAGTAATGTCTGGTAAGATTGAACAAAAAGTGAGAACAATGCAAAGCAAAGGAGCTAATAGTCTGGATATCAAGAAGATGAAAGACGACTTTAAAAGTAAAAACCCTTTGAATAATATCTCTCAAACGGTTGAAAATGTATCATTAGCCAAAATGATAATCTGTTTTTTGCTATTTTATATCGGAGGATATTTGTTGTATAGTTCGCTTTTTGCCGCCATTGGTTCGGCAGTTGAGAACTCTACTGAAGCACAGCAATTTATGTTTCCCGTAACCATTCCCATCATTATTTCCTTCATGTTGGGGCAGTATATTATCCAACAACCCGATAGTCCCGTAGCATTTTGGGCTTCGATGTTCCCGCTGACTTCGCCCATAAATATGATGGTCCGTTTGCCTTTTGGTGTGCCAAATTGGGAAATTGCCTTATCATTTACTTTATTGGTATTAGGCTTTTTGGGTACTTCGTGGTTTGCAGGAAAAGTATATCGGGTAGGTATTTTAATGTACGGTAAAAAACCAACTTGGAGAGAAATTTCTAAATGGGTATTTTATAAAGGGTAATTCTTTCGGTCTGAATTTGGATTCGTCGGATTTATGGATTTTTAGGATTTTTGGCACATAACAAAATCCAATAAATCCACTAATCTAACAAATCCAAATTCAGACAGAAACTTACATCACTACATTCACAATACGCTTTGGCACAACGATGACCTTCTTGATTTCTTTACCTTCAAGCCATTTCATCACAATTTCGTTTTCACGCACAACAGCCTCAATATCAGCGGGTAAAGTATCAGTAGGAAATGAAAGGTTCGCTCTCACCTTGCCATTGATAGAAATTGGGTATTCAAAATTGGCTTCTACCAAATAGCTTGGATTAAATTTCGGGAAGGTTGCGTAAGAAATTGTCCCTTTTTCATTACCCAATATCTCCCATAATTCTTCTGAGATATGCGGCGTATAGGGAGACATTAAAATGACTAATTCCTGCAAAATTGCCTTCTTTGAGCATTTTAATGTACCTAAATCATTCGCACAAATCATCAAAGTTGATACAACCGTATTAAATGAATAACGTTCCAAATCCTCCTCTACTTTCTTGATGGCGGTATGTAAAACCTTCAATTCGGCTGGCGTTGGCGTTTCGTCCTTTACTTTGAAATTATCCATATCATCATAAAACAAACGCCAAACTTTTTTGATAAATCTAAATGAACCGTCAATTCCGTTGGTATTCCAAGGTTTTGCTTGTTCCAATGGACCCAAGAACATTTCGTATAAACGTAATGTATCGGCACCTACTTTATCCACTAAAATATCTGGATTAACAACGTTGTATTTCGATTTCGACATTTTCTCAACTTCTACTCCACAAACGTATTTTCCGTCTTCTAAAATAAACTCAGCATTAGCAAAATCTTCTCGCCAATTTTTGAAAGCATACGTATCTAAAATGTCGTTATTGACAATATTTACATCCACGTGAATATCCGTTACTTCGTATTGAGATTTCAAACCTGCTGAAACAAAAACTGGGTTTTTACCCTCTCCTACCGAGGATTTCACTCGATATACAAAGTTAGAACGCCCCTGAATCATGCCTTGATTAATCAATTTCTTGGCAAATTCTTCTTCTGGAACTAATCCTAAATCTTTCAAGAATTTATTCCAAAAACGACTGTACAATAAGTGTCCCGTGGCGTGTTCAGAGCCACCAATGTACAAATCCACCGCTTTCCAGTAATTGATGGCTTCTGGCGATGCTATTTCATTTTCGTTCTGAGCATCCATATAACGATACCAATACCAAGACGAACCCGCCCAACCTGGCATGGTACTCAATTCATAGTCGTATTCACCTTGATATTTCCAACCTTCAGCACGTCCCAAAGGTGGTTCACCATTGTCGGTGGGGAGATATTTGTCAATCACAGGCAGTGTTAAAGGCAATTCTGATTCTTCAATTAAATACGGTAGCGAATCGACGCCCGAATCGTTTTTGAAATACACAGGTACAGGCTCGCCCCAATAGCGTTGGCGACTGAAAACGGCATTTCGCAAACGGTACTGAATTTTTCCTTTTCCAATGCCTTTTTCTTCCAAGAAATCCGTCAAAACTTTGGTGGCTTCTTTATAAGTCAAGCCATTAATCATCCCCGAATTGATATATCTCCCTTCTTTGGTATTATCGGCTTGTTCGTCCATATCTTTCTGGGCATCCAAAATTGGCACGATGGGCAAGTTAAAATGTTTGGCAAAATTCCAATCCCGTTGGTCGCCCGAAGGTACGCCCATAACCGCACCCGTTCCGTAGCCCGCCAAAACGTAATCTGCCAAATAGATCGGTATTTTTTCGTCATTGAAAGGATTAATCACATAACTACCCGTGAAGACTCCCGATACTTTTTTAACCTCCGACATACGATCTAATTCCGTCCGAGAAGCCACCCATTTAATATATTCTTCAACGGCTTCTTTTTGTTCAGGGGTAGTCAAAAACGGTACTGATTCCAACTCAGGGGCAATTACCATAAACGAAACGCCGTAGATAGTATCAACTCTTGTGGTGAAAACCTCGATGTTTTTCGGAGTTAGGGATTGGGGGTTAGAAGTTAGTACCTCAAACCGAACACTTGCCCCTGTACTTCTTCCAATCCAATTACGTTGTTGTTCTTTCAAAGCATCCGACCAATCCACTTCGTTCAATCCATCAATCAGGCGGTCGGCGTAGGCAGTTATTCTCATTGCCCATTGCTTCATTTTCCTTTGTTCAACTGGAAATCCTCCCCGTTCCGAAACACCATCTTTTATTTCATCATTCGCCAAAACAGCTTTTAATCCTGGACACCAGTTTACCACAGATTCATCGGGGAAAGTCAGACGATATTTCAATAAAACCTTTTGTTGTTCTTCTTCGCCCATGATGTTCCATTCATCCGCTGTAAAAATGGCTGTCTCTTCATCACAAACCGCATTAACAGACTTATTGCCCGATTGAGCAAAAACTTCCATCAAACTACTGATTTTCAAGGCTTTATTAGCATCTTTATCGTAATAATGATTAAATAATTGCATGAAAATCCACTGCGTCCATTTGTAATAATTCGGGTCTGAGGTACGCACTTCTTTACTCCAATCATAGCTAAAACCAATTTGTTTCAACTGACGGATATACGTTGTAATATTTTCTTCGGTAGTGATGGCAGGGTGTTGCCCCGTTTGAATAGCATACTGTTCGGCAGGCAAACCAAAAGAATCAAAACCCATAGGATGAAGCACATTGAAGCCCTTCAAACGCTTGTAGCGAGCAATAATATCCGAGGCAATATATCCAAGCGGATGCCCAACGTGCAAGCCCGCCCCTGATGGATACGGGAACATATCCAAGACGTAATACTTTGGTTTAGAGTGGTTTATCTCAGTTTTAAAAGTCTGGTTATCCTCCCAAAACTGTCTCCATTTTTGTTCTATTTCTTTAAAATTGTATTCCATTTTTTCAGTGAACAGTTATCAGTAATCAGTTATCAATCATAACTGAACTACAAAAATAAGCCTTAAAGAGGATTAAATAAAGTAAACCCAATAGAACGATTGGAATTAGCATAGAATTGATGAAGACAATTAGTATTTTTGAGCTATGAAAAAATTTCTAACCATTTACATATTATACCTTATTATCGTGCAAAACCTGTTTGCACAAACCCCGCATTTTCGTAACTATACTGTAGATGATGGGCTACCCAGTTCATTAGTGTATCGTGCTTTTCAGGACAGTAAGGGCTTTATTTGGTTTTGTACAGACAAAGGATTAGCCCGTTTTGATGGCTATAAATTCGAGAAATTTACGACTAAAAATGGACTCCCTAATAATGACGTTTGGCAATGTGCCGAAGACTCTCAGCAAAGAATTTGGTTTCTATCGTATGCCAACGCTTTCTTTTACTTTGATTTGAAAGATGGGAAATTTCATGTGATTGAGAATCCTTATAAGGAATATCATGATACTCATGTTTGGTGTTATGTTGAGGAAAATAATAGGTTAATTAGGGCAATTTTAAGTAACAATATTGTAAATCTGTACCTTGATTTAAGTAAACAAAAGGTAATTCAAAAGCAAACTTCACCCAATAAATATAGCATTGATAATTATCCGCTTACTATGAATAAAGTATTAAAAGTAACTTACACAGGAAATATCAATACATCATATAGCATCAGAGCTTATTCGGAAAGTTTACCACACAATATCCTACATAAAAATCACGTAATTCCTGATATTAATAGAATTCCCAATAAATATTGGCTCACATTATCATCTCTTGTATTTGATGATGATAAAACTATTTATGGAAGTAACGATAGTATTAGTTATTTTAAAAATAATCATTTTTATTCTAATCCATTAAAAAAAATAAGCAATTACCCCAAAGATGAATTAACTTATATATTAAATACCGGAGATAAGGATAAAAAATTGGTAGTTACCCAAAAAGACCTTTTTGTATTGGATGAAAACGTTAATAGAGTTAAGAGATTAGACTTTATCAAAAATTTTAATCCTAATACTATTTACTTTGATTCTGAAAAGAATTTATGGTTATGTACTAAAAATAAAGGGCTATTGTTATTATCAAAATATGCTATTGAATCTAATATCTATTCCGAATTTAGGTTGAGTTCCATAACTTGTTTGAACAAAGATTTTCAAAATAGAATTTGGTTTGGAACTAACTTAGGTAAAATATATTATATCGATAAAAAAGGTAAAATAAATGAGCAAAAGATTTCACCTAAAATCAATGTTGCTATCAAATCAATAAAATGTACACACAATAAATTAAGTATTACTTGGAATCGAAATATATTTACAATTTTGCCTTTAAGTAAATTGGGAAATAGAAATATTATTTATACTAAAGATATAGAATTAAAAAATAATCAAGTTGTTCAAAAGGTCTCTCGAACGATTGAAAATAAAAATTTTCTATACGATATTAAATCTTTTAATTTTTATTCTGAAAATAATTTTATTGTAGGCACTTCAGGACAATTAGAATTATTAAACGATAGACATCAATATGTTATCCATAAACAATTAATTAATAAGAAAAAAATATTAACAACTCATATAATTGATAATCAAATATTTACGGGAACAAATAACGGAATTATAAAAGTTGATACAAATGCAGTTATTGATACAAACCTCGAAAACCTCAAACAAATCCATCCAATCCTTACAAAACCCATTTCTTCCTTCGCTGAGGATAATCAAAAGGCTTTATGGACAGGTACGGACGGCTATGGAGTTTATCGTTTATTTCAAAATAAAGTAATCCAAATTCCAGAATTGGCGGGTATTATTATAAACCATCTTTATTTTGAAACAGAGAATAACCGACTATTTGTTTCTACTAATGAAGGAATATTTGTATTAAAACTCAAACCCAAAGGCGTAGATTTCACTTACACAATTCAAAGAATTTCCCTTGCCCAAGGTTTGCCCACTTTAGAAGTAAATGCCGTTGTGGTGCGTAATCAAGAACTTTTTGTGGCTACAAGCAAAGGTTTGGCGGTACTCCCACTACAGACTATTGATGAAAGTAACAGCAAAAGTATTGTAATGCCTTTATTAATAAAAAACATAAAAATCAATCGCCAAGATACCACCATTTCACAACTATATGACCTTAATTATCGACAAAATAATCTTGATATTGATTTTGTAGCACTCTCCTACAAAAGCGATAAAAATATTAAGTACGATTATAAAATGCTCAGTTCTATTGATAATTCAGATACAATTTGGCATTCTATTCAAGATTTACACAAAGAATTTTCGCTTTTATCGCCTGGTAAATATGAATTTATGCTTCGGGCGTTTGATATTGATGGTTATCCTTCAGAACCAACTAAACCTATCATTTTTATCATTAATCCACCCTTTTGGGAAACCCTGTGGTTTAAATTTTTGGTGGGTTTAACTCTGTTTTCATTGATACTTGCCGTATTTTATATTCGTACTCGCAACATCCAAAAAAAAGAACAAGAGAAAACAGAAGTCAATAAAAAATTTGCTGAACTGGAACTCCAAGCCCTTCAAGCACAAATGAATCCGCACTTTGTTTTTAATGCCCTTAGTGCCATTCAGAACTTTATTTTGAATAACAATACTGAAGAAGCAACTGACTATTTAAGTCGATTTTCAAGACTGATGCGTTTATTTTTAGAATCTTCAAGGAATAAATATATTGCTTTGAGTGATGAAAAAAACTTGCTGGACCACTATATAAAATTGGAAGAATTGCGTTTTAAAGATAAATTTTCATCCGAAATTATTGTCCAGGAAAATGTAAGTTTAGATACTGAAATTCCCTCAATGTTGTTGCAACCTTTTGTAGAAAATGCCATCAACCACGGGCTGGTTTACAAAGAAAAAAATGATGGATTATTAAAAATTGAGTTCATTAGAATTGAAAATAAACTAATTTGTACCATAGAAGACAATGGAATTGGGAGGGCAAAAGCGGCAGAGATTAAAAATAAATCACTAAAACCTTATAAATCAAGAAGTACCGAAATCACAGAAGATAGATTACGTTCTTTGGAATTGATTGAAAATACTAAAATTGAGATAATAATTTCCGATAAAATTGATAGAAACGATATTCCACGGGGTACGAAAGTAACAATTATCATGTATCTTTGAAAGTTAAATTTATGTCCAAACCACACACGAATTCTTACAATGTTTAAAACGTTAATTATTGATGATGAAGCCCACGCACGTGAGTCTTTATCAAAAATGCTATCTTTAAATTGCCCCGATATTACCATCCTTGGAACTGCTTCTTCGGCAAATGAGGCTTTTGAAAAAATCACTAAATTGAAACCCGATTTAATTTTTTTAGACGTTGAAATGCCCAATGGAACTGGCTTTGACTTATTGACACGCTTCTCAAAACCAACCTTTAAAGTCATTTTCGTAACGGGTTTTGACCAATATGCTCTCAACGCCATCAAGTTTTCAGCCTTAGACTACCTCTTGAAGCCTATTAATGCAAAAGAGTTAATCGAAGCCGTCGAAAAAGCCTCAAATCAACTCCCAAATCAGAACGGTTTGGGTGATTTAAAGAACCTCCTATCGACCTTACAAAATCCCAGAAGTAGGAAAAACAAATTGGCAGTTCCGACCCAACAAGGATTGGAAATGATTGAAATTCAAGAGATTATACGTTGCGAAGCCGCCAATGGTTATACTATCATTCATGTGCAAGATGGTAAACCAATGCTGTCATCAAGAGACTTAAAAACCTATCAAGAGCTATTAGAAGACTATGATTTTTTCAGAATTCATGATTCGCACTTGATTGCTCATTTTCATGTTCAAAAAGTATTGAATGAAGACGGTGGAGTAGTAGTTTTGACTAATGAAGTAAAGTTACCCATAGCCCGAAGAAGAAAAAGTGATTTTTTAGATTGGTTGAAAGCAAATCACTAAAATACCAGATACGGAACAAAAATTACCAGATACAACCTGTATGCTACCGCATACAGGTTGTCTTTTTTTAAGATGAGCAAAGTTGCAGATATTTGTAAAAATAATTCTATACAAAATATCAAAAATTAACATATCCAGTGGTTTGGTACAAAATGTTAATGTCGATTTACACCTATTCAGTTCTATTTCAAAAATAGTATCTGTCTTACTTCTAAATACTAAAGTCCACACCCTGTAAGCAAATTAATGGTCTATCCATTATTTAATAGAATCTAAGTAAAAATCTTTCTTTGTTTCAGAGGAAGATTTTTTCATTTACTTCGGATAAATTTTATACTTCCCGCATTAAAAATCTTGATTGAATTATCAATATTTTCTTTCATAGAATAACGCCTAAACGCTTGAAGTTCCAGCAAAAAAAACTGAGGTTCAGTAGTTGTAATTCTTTCAAATCCCAAGATTTCATAACTTCTTCCGTCCGACCAATCACGGTCGGCATAGCTCATAATATCATCGGGTTTATGAGCTAACTCAAAATTTTTCAGAAGTTTATCCATTCCTCCCATCACAGTATATCCACGTAAGGAAGCAAAGCGGATTAATTCATACGAACGCTGTCCCGCACGATTACCTTCTTTCATTAATCGCCCTACGCTAAATGTGGCTACAGCTATGAGTTGTGGTATGCCTGAATTATTGACTAAATATTTCTCAGTGTATTGAGGTTTTAAAAATAATCCATATTTGAATTTTGCACTAACAGAACCTTGCAAGTGATTGTCATTGAGAAATTTATCAGAAGTTGGCTTATCAATTCTTTCGATAAAACAATGTCTTGCATTGAGTCTTTTAAAAATACCTATCATTGACAAAATTCGAGATTGTACCGACTCTTTTTGACTCATCCAAACATCTTCCCAGAGGTGTATAATCCTAAATCCTTGAGCATTTTGTTGTTCGGAAAGGTTTTGAAAATAATGAATATCAAGGTTTGATTCTTGGAATTTTTGGAGGGAAATTAGGTGTAAATAGAGTTTGTGTTGTGGTAAAAAATAAGTTTTAAAAATTGACAACGAAGTGGTTTCTTCAAAGGTTATTTGATTGATTTTCAGGAAATTATGTATTTCTTCTTCAAACATATTTGGTATTTTCAAATCGGTAAATAAACTTTATCAATCATTTCTTGATATTCAGATTTTGCGTCCGAAAAAACAGTTATTCCACCGCCACTTTTAAAAGTCAAACTGCCATCTGCTTGTTTTTCGATAAAGCGAATCATTACGGAACTATCTAAATTTTTGCCATCAAAAATACCAAAAACACCCGTATAATAGCCTCTATCGTAGTTTTCGGCTTCTTTGATGATGCTCATTGTTTGAGATTTAGGAGCTCCCGTGATTGATCCTGCGGGTAATAATTTGAATAATAACGTACCAATATTTTCAGTATAATCATCAGGCAATTGCCCACATATTTCAGAACTAACTTGTATCAAATCTCCCTCGTGAGTATGAACTCGACTCAAATATCGGAATTTTTCTACCCAAACTTTATCCGCCACCATTGAAATATCATTTCTGATTAAATCAACGATGGTGGTATGCTCTGCCAATTCTTTTTTGTTATTCAAAATCTCCGTTTCGGCATTAGGAATATTGGCTAAAATTGTTCCTTTCATCGGGTGCGAAGAAATAATACCATCTTGAATTTTAACAAATATTTCGGGCGAAAAAAGGACAAATTCATCTTTGAAATACAACTGATATTTTGCTCTACTTCTTTGAAAAATCTCTTGCAAACTAAGATTTATTTTGATGGGTGTAGGCTTGGTTAGGTTCGCTAAAAAGCTATCACCACGCAAGAGATGGCGTTTGACAATATTGAAAGAATATTCATATTCAGAGAAACTGATAGGGTATTTTTCTAAATAAAGTAGTTTCTCGAAAGAGCTTTGTCCAAAAGAAAAATTTGTTTTATCGTTGATTTTGTAGTAAATATTTTGCTCTTCAACCTCCTCCAATGTCAGCACAATGGGCTGTTTCATTTCGTAATCAATGATGAAAAGAAAGGGTTTGCCTTGCCGTCCTAAAATGTTCATTTTTTGGATAGCTTGAAGGGTTATTGCTGGAAGTGTTTGGGAATTGTGAGACATTTAAAATTCAACAAGCAAAAAGCCCTAAAAAGTTTCGTTTTTAGGGCTTTTTGAAAAATCATGAGTTCTGTTGTTTATATTTTCTTGATTTGGAATAACAAATATTTTAAACCTTTACGAAACAAAACTTTTCCCCTTCTCAA
>JANPGQ010000110.1:0-6260 GCA_031423975.1 Cytophagales bacterium
GTTGAAGTTTATACTTGGATACTGGAACTACCAACTTAGGCAAAAAAGTAGCGGCAGTTTTCAAGGCAATCAAAGAATTTGATGAGACTTTTCCCGACGCTTAGTAACGCCTACAAATACCACCAATTCTGCACCTGTTCCCAATTCAAATTTACAAAAATGTTAATCTGAGCTAAATTTAGGTTACGCATTTCTAATTTTGGATTGCGGATTAGCGTCTGAAAACAATAGCCCAATTCTACCCGAACTTTGCCCATATTGTAGCCCCCCGCTATGTGAAGCCAATCTTCGGAGGTGTTTACCATTTCAAATTCACCATTTTTAGCACTTACAGGTCCGTTGGTTGCACCTTTCAAATAGAAAAATGCTTCGTTGGAGGCGGTCATATAAAATCCCGTTTTAGACTCTTTGGGATTATAAAAAGGGTAAGTTACAAAAGTCTGATACCGCAAAATAGAAGCATCATCTTTGATATTGGTTTTCAAATTCAATGGCGTGCGATACTCATAACGCAAACGATGATTGAAGGCAAATTTGCCAATGTTATGCAAAAAATTAGTTTGCCCAATGAAACGGTCTTCTACTTCCTTCAAACCAAAAATATTATGATTTCCGTAACCGTAGCCCAAGCCTACCGCAAAATGTTTATTGAGTTTTTGGACAAGTAACATTTGAGCTACAAAATGAAGTTGTCCGCCAGGAAATTCTTTATTATTGACCGTTTCCGAAAATGAAGAAATCGAAGCTATGTTTAAATTATACCCTAAATTCCCTACAATATTCCCCGTCTGAGCATAATTGGGATTGATGCCTACAAGATTTAGATTTTGGGCTTTTATCTGCAAAGTAAGTAGTATTATCAGAGGAAATATTTTATAAAATGCTTTCATAAGGAATTGATTATCTTTTACCATATCTTATGATTAGAAAACAAAGAGTTATTTGAATTAACCCATGTTTTAACAAAATTATGGTTTTATGCTAAACAGAAAGGGAGATAAACCGCCTGGTCTATCTCCCTTTCTGTTTGCAAAATATATGCCGAGTTTTCTTATGGTTAACGGTAAAGGCTAAACGGGAAGCAATATTGAAATCTCAATTTCTTAAAAATGAGTGTCTTATTAACTTAATCACCAATCACTGCTTATAAAGTAGTTGATTCATTCAAGTTTTGTCCTTTTCTACTGGCTTCGCTTTCTTCACGAAGTTTTAAGACAAAATTTTGGGTTTCTTCCATCACTTCTTCTTGTCCCGATATTTTTTTGACAAAATTCAAAATATGTGTTTGGGTTTTTTGAATAACGTCCAATGTAATCTGATTTTGGGCAATTTGCTTTTGATTCCGAACAATATTCATCTGATTATTCACGATGATTTCTTGATTTCGAATAATGGTGGTCTGATTCTGAATTACCATCTCATGATTATCCGCATTTTGTTGCTGATTTTGAATCATGATGTCATAATTATCCACTATTTTTCCCTGCATCTGCTTCATGAAATCTTGTTCATCCACTAATTTGCGTAATATTTCGTCAAAATTTTTCATTGTCTAAAATGCTATTCCTTTGAATTTGTGTTTAAATTTGTATAAACCGTTTTACTGAAAAGTAAAAGTACCAAAAAATATTGTATGCAATCTGATAAAACCCAAAAAACAAGGATTCCTTGGTTATACTTATTATTTTTAACCATCGTAATGTCGGGTTGGTTTTGGTATATGATTACTGCAAATAGTTTTGAAATTTTGTCTAAACGTTGGTCAGCTATCCTCACGATGATTTTTGGGTCTTTCATCGCAGGGGCAAGTCCCGAAGGAAGTGCGGCTATTGCTTATCCAGTTTTCACCTTAATTTTAAAAATTCCACCCGCCATAACTCGAAATTTTGCTTTTGCTATCCAAAGTATCGGGATGACTTCCGCCACTTTGCTAATTATTGGTTTACGCTTGAAAGTAGAATGGAATTATATTAAATTCGTAACCATTGGCGGTGTAGTGGGTTTATTCTTAGGGACTTATTACGTTGTGCCATTAGTTTCGCCCATCCAAGCAAAATTGTTTTTTGTAACGCTATGGTTAAGTTTTGGCATTGCTTTATGGCGACAAAACCGCCAACCCGAACGAGAAGTTTTTGATAGCATTCAGAATTTTCAAGGTTCAGACCAAATGCGTTTAGTGGCTTTCGGGCTGGTAGGCGGTATTATTTCATCCATATTTGGAACGGGAATCAATATTTTCACTTTCTGTTTGATGACTATTTATTACCGAGTAAGTGAAAAAGTAGCCACGCCTTCTTCGGTAATAATAATGACGATTGAGACCATTTTAGGTTTATTTATTCATACCCAACTCATCAACGATTTCCAGCCAGAAGCCTTTGAATTATGGTTGGCTTGTGTGCCATTTGTGGCTCTGTTTGCTCCTTTGGGGGCTTTTGTTATCAGTAAAATGCCCCGAAAAGGCATTGCTACCATACTATATGTTATTTTGATTGTGCAGTTTTTTGGAGCAATGTGGGTTATCAAACCCTCTCTCAATCAGGTATTTATTTGTAGTGGTATACTTATTTCTGGCATTAGTTTGTTCTCATATTTAGCAAAAGTTAGAAATGTTTAATTTTTAACTTGCGTTAGCAACGTATCCCCACCTTTTTGCGTATTCTATCATAAATCTCCTTACCAGACAGTATAACCACTTTCTAAAATTCTTTATTGATTTTACACCTTTTCTGAAATATTCAAACTAATTGTTGGAAAAATATGCGTGCATTTCTCCTATTTGTTTGTACTATTTTTGTGCTTACTTACTCGGCTACGGGTCAGGCGAACAACTGTGAAAATGTGGGTTTTGAGAATGGTACTATGGATGGCTGGATTATTACGAATGGAAATTTTACTCCTACTACTGCTACAATTTATTCTGGAGAAGTAGGCGGCACTACTGAAAACGAGCATATTATCCTCAAAAGAACTGCGGGAAATGACCCTATAATAAAAGTAGAAAATATTCCAATGGTTGCTCCAGGAAGTGATTATTCCATTCGTATTGGTAATACTGGTCATGGTGGAAAATTTTCCAGAATCAAAAAAATAATCCCAATTTCTGCGGATAATACCTTGTTCCAATTCAGATTTGCAGTTGTTTTGCAAGACGATGGCACTACGCACCAAGACTTCGAAAAGCCAGGATTTAATGTGAAAATTTATGATAGAAATGGGGCTGATATTAGTTGTGGATATTACGATGTTCAGTTACAACAGGCTTCTGTAATCAATGATTTCAAGAAACAAGGGTTTTACCAGTATAGAAACTGGACTACCGTTGCGATGGATTTAAGAAATTATGTAGGACAAAATATTACAGTAGAAATTACGGCTCATGGTTGCGTTAGAAAAGGTCATATTGGCTATGCTTATTTTGATGCAAATTGCGAAAAATCAGAAATTGATTTAGTTTCTTCTTGCCCAGATGCCAATGGTAAGATAACTTTTAATGCTCCTGCTGGTTTTGAAAAATATCTTTGGAGTAATGGTGACACCACCAGTACTACCAAAATTAAAGCAGATGTTGGAGATAAAGTATGGGTAAAAATGATACCTTTCAATAGTTTGAGTAATTCTTGCGATTTGAGATTGGATTATACCGTTGAAGATAAAAAAGCTAAATCATCTTTCTCAAAAAATATTTGTGAAGGCGAAACCTATAATTTTGAGGGAACAAATTACAGTATGACAGGAAGTTATGTAAAAACGCTTAAACAAACAGGTACCACTTGCGATAGTATCGTTACACTAAATCTTAAAGTCATTCCTTTGTCAACCGCTGTTAAAAATGTGCGTTTGTGTGAGGGTGAAAGTTACAATTTAGCAGGTACAACGTATAATACTACGGGAATTTTTACGAAAAGAATAAACAATACGCCTTGTGACAGTGTGATTACACTTGATTTGAAAATAAATCCTATCGCAAGATATAACCATTCAGAAACTATTTGCGAAGGAAAAAGCCTAAAAGTAGGCAATCTGGTGTATAACACAACGGGCAATTATTCCACTACCATCAAGCGGACAAATCAATGTGATAGTATCGTTACAACGGCACTGATTGTACAACCTCGCTTTGAAATTTCAATTCCAAATGACCGAGCGGTAATTGAAAAGGGCGAAAATGTTTCTTTGAATATGATTGTCAACCCTTCGGGTACTTATCAATATTTATGGAATCATAAAGAGAGTCTGTCCTGCGTTTCTTGTATCAATCCTGTCAGCACACCCAGTGTTACAACCAATTATAATGTAGTAGTAACGCCCGTAAATGGGCTTTGTCCACAGACAAAAACAGCAATGGTCATTGTGAGTTGTGGAGTTTGGCTACCCGATGCCTTTACCCCTAATAGCGATGGCATGAATGATATTTTCTATATTTATTCCACAAAATGCGTTAAGCAAATCACTGAATTTCAGGTATATGACCGTTGGGGAGAACTCCTTTTTAGAGACCAAAACTTCCAAGCCTCCGACCCTACGCACGGATGGGACGGAATGTATAAAGGCAAATTAGTTTTGCCCGACACCTATAATTACAAAATTTCGGCAACCTACCGAGATGGAGAAATTGGCATTTTTTCGGGAGCAATCAATTTGATGTATTAGTTAGGGGATAGGTTTTAGTTGTTAGGTGTTAGTGATGAAGCTCGTTATTAATCAGAAAATTACCATTACTTTTTTTCAGAATTTTTAACACAATTTAAGTTAAAAATCGACTTCAAAACGTTAAATTTGTATTACGAATCAATGAAGTTTTGAGACAAAATGTGCGGTGTTTTCGCCTAATTGTTCACCGCTGTTGGCTCAATAAACACACATCCTTGCTAACGTTTAACCCGCTATAAAAATCGTGATTCTATTGAAAATTACCAAATATATTATCGTTTTTAGTTTAATCTTGGGTCTGGGCATTTTGTCTTGTTCGCATCAACCCCGCCAACTTTCAGACGAGCCAACCAATGCCAATACGATTCACAATGATAGTATTTCAAAACTTTTTGATCCTAAAATAGCGAATCGAAAAGCCGCCAAATTAGATACATTCTTTAAGAAATTACACAAATTGGGAGGCTTCAATGGTTCTGTTTTGGTATCGCAATACGGTAAAATTATCTACAAAAATGCCTTCGGATATTCGAGTTTTTCTAAAAAAGATTCTAATACAACCCAAACGCAATTTCAGTTAGCTTCGGTTTCTAAACAATTCACGGCAGTTGCCATCATGCAATTGCACGAAAAAGGACTTATTAATTACGACGACCCCGTTTACAAGCACATTCCAAGTTTCCCTTACGATTCTTCGATAACCATCCGAAGTCTTCTGACGCACGTTTCGGGTATTCCAAATTATGTGTATTGTTTAGACAGAATCGTAAATAAGCGTTTTCCGATGAGTAATGACCAGATTGTCAATTTGTTTGCTCAATATAAACCTGGTATTAATTATAATCCCAATACTCGTTTTAATTACAATAATTCAAATTACGTTTTGTTGGCGTATATCGTAGAGAAATTATCGGGAATGTCGTTTAGGGAATACGCACAAAAGCATCTTTTTGCCCCTGCTGGAATGACAAAAAGTTTTATTTATGACCCCATGAAACCCGATTTAGGCACAACAGCTGCCACAGGATATACGCCCAGAAGACATGGATATTGGCAAGTTCCCTTCGATCATTTGGACGGTGCCACGGGCGACAAAGGCGTTTATTCAACCGTAGAAGACCTTTTTAAGTGGGATATGGCATTGAATACCGAGAAATTGGTGAAGACAAAAACGCTTGAAGAGGCTTTTCAACCCGCTCATGTTTTCAAAAATATGATTACCAAAAATTATGGTTTTGGTTGGCGGCTACAACTTTTGGATGATGGCTCTTGGCTGACTTTTCACACGGGTTGGTGGCACGGGTTCAAGAATTATTATATGCACAACCGTAAGGATAATTCTTCGATAATTATTCTCCAAAATGTAGCCAATCACGCACTTGGACGAGTGAAGGTGGCTCAATCAATTCTATACCCCGATAAGGCTTGGTTTTTTATGAGTGGCGAAGGTTTGCCAGAGGAATTGGAAGGGGAGTGATTTAGTGATTAAGTAATCAGGGATTAGGGAAAATGATATAAATTCTTTTCGAAATCCCTGATTGAACTGATTAGTTAAATTGTACTCATCAAACTATCAATAGCGAGGGAATTAATTCCCTCGCTATTGA
>JANPGQ010000111.1:0-3779 GCA_031423975.1 Cytophagales bacterium
TTAATATTTATTTTGCAATTGAGCTGGTTTGTTGATTTTGGTCAAGATGAATTGATGTCGGGTTTCAAAATGCTTGAAACGGGGAAATTTGCTGAAGGAGCTGTATTTTTTAAGCATTACCTCGATACCAAAGACTCCAAAAATAAAACCGCTTTGCTTTGTTACGGTAGAGGCATAGGCCTTTCGGGTAATGTACCCGAAGCCAAACAAGTTTTCAATAATCTATTAGACCGTTTCCCGGGAGATTTTGAAGTTTCACTCAATGCAGCCGAAGCATTTATGTGGGGAAAGGAATACAAAAGTGCAAAAGCTTTTTACGAAAAGCTTTTACAAATAAAGCCTAATGACTTTGCCGCTAATTTGGGTTATGCCAATGCCAATGCCTCTTTGTTTGATTATAAAAAAGCCTTAGAATTTACTAACAAAGCCGTATCAATTGACCCCAAAAACGAGAATGCAAAAATAAGTCGTAAATATGCTCGTTTAGGTTTCGCTGACCAATATTCTAAAAATCAAGAATATAAACCCGCCTCGGCTTTGTTGGAAGATATTTTAGGAGAAAATCCAAAAGATAAAGAAGCACTATCGGCAAAGGCTCAATTAAAAGTTGTACTTGAAAAATATGATGAAGCCGAAAAAATATATAAATCTTTATTGACTTTAACAAAAGGACAAACTGATGTATACTTAAGTTTGTCTTATTTGGCATTTTTGCAAAAGAATAAATCATTAGCCATGAGCTATGCTAATCAAGCAATTCAAAGTACCAAAACACAACCCGATAATAAGTTGAAAGCCTATTTAGGAAAAGTGATGGCGTTGGGTTGGAACGAAAAATTTAACCAAGCATTCTCTCTCTTAGATTCTCTTGATAAAGTGTTTGTTGCTAATAATGATATTTTGGTAAAAAGAGCAACTCTCAATACTTGGAATAAAGATTACAACATATCTGCCAATTTGTTCAAGAAAGTTCTCGAAAAAGTTCCTTCCTCTTTTGATGCAAACTTAGGTTGTGCGGATGCCCTTTTTGCTCAGGAATTGGACGTAGAATCCAAAAAATACGTAATGAAAACGTTGGACTATTATCCAAATCAAAAAGATGCCAAAGATTTTTTGGTGAAACTATCGTTACGTCATTCACCAGCCATCACCACCCACGATTTTATCAGTAGTGATAAAGGTGGTAACTCTTCTATCAACTATCAATTTGGCTTAGAATATGACATTATTCCATCTTTTAGAGCATTGTTGAATTTTAAAGCTCGTTTAGCTGAAAATTCTAATGAAAAAACCAATTCAAGTACTAATAATTTCGGGGTAGGTTTTAGGTGGCGTGTTAAACCAATATGGTTAATGACAGCAGGTGTAAACTTAGCTACGTTGAGTGGTAAAAATAAATCGATTAATCATTTATTATACGACTTTGCGAATGAATTTAAACTTACTAAGTTACAAACCTTGGAGCTTCGTTATCAGACTGATATTCAAAACTTTACGGCTGGGTTGATTGACAATAATTTAACATTTCAAAACTTCATAGCAACTTACAGTCTTAATACTCCCATAAAAATTGGTATATATTCGCAATTTTACCATACTAAAAATTCGGATGATAATAGCCGTAACTTACTTTTTGCTTCCTTATACTATGATTTAAAAGCTGCCCCTGTTATTAAATTTGGGGTTAATTTTAATACTATGAGTTTTCAGAAACAAGTTCCCCAAACCTATTTTAGTCCCTCACAATTTTACAGTTATGAGGGCTTCGGATTAGTAGAAAACTTGCAAGTTCCGAAGCAGAAATTTTTGTATCAATTATCTTTAGCAGGAGGGTTTCAGAAAATTGAGAAGAATGATTTTCAATCAACTTATAGAATCACTGTATCATTAGGCTACCGCCCTAAAAATAATTTTGAAGCTCTTATTTATACCATGAATAGTAATAGTGCTACCTCATCAGTTGTAGGGTACAGCTATTCAGAAACAGGTATTAAAGCTAAATTTATATTATTAAAGAAAAACTAAAAATATATTATGAAAATAAGACAAGATGCTTATCAAGTAAGTCAATGGGAAACATTATCTGTAAGTCCTGACTTTTCACCATCGAATGTTCAATTAGTTTTAGCTTTCGGTGAGAGAATTTGCCTTGAAAAAGTGCAACCTTACGAGTATATTCGTGGTTTATATCCCAATGCAGCAATTGTAATTAATTCTACCTCAGGTGAAATTTACGATGATACCGTACATGAGGGTAGCATCATTGTAAATGCAATAGAATTTGAAAAAACCGTTGTTCGAACCAGCCAAATAGATATTCAAAATCACAAAGAAAGCGCTATGGCGGGTTTTACCTTAGCAGACAATTTACTTGCTGAAGACTTAGTGTCAATTTTCATCATATCAGATGGCTCAAAAGTAAATGGAAGTGCCTTGATAACAGCTTTAAATGACAAAACAGAACATAAAATACCAATTTCTGGTGGATTGGCAGGTGACAATGCCAGATTTGAAAAAACCTTAGTTGGCCTCAATGAAAATCCGACCGAAGGTAAAATTGTTGGTATTGGACTATACAGTAAAGATTTAAAGGTTGGTCATGGAACGTTAGGCGGATGGGATGGATTTGGTCCTGAACGAGAAGTAACTAATTCTGAATATAATACACTTTATCGAATTGGAGATAAAGCAGCATTGGATTTGTATAAAGATTATTTAGGTAAATATGCCAACGAATTACCAGGTGCGGCTCTACTTTTTCCACTTTCAATGCGTACAAATGAAGAAGATGAACCTGTTGTGAGAACAATTCTTTCAATTGATGAAACACAAAAAAGTATGACATTCGCAGGAGATATTCCTATGGGTGCTTTGGTAAGATTTATGAAAGCCAATCTCGACCGTTTGGTAGATGCATCATCAACTGCAGCTCAAAACTCGTTAATATCTCTTGAAACACCTGCCGAATTTGCCTTGTTGGTTAGTTGTGTGGGGCGAAAGTTAGTTTTGGGTCAACGTACTGAGGAAGAAGTTGAAGTAGCAAGGGAGGTATTTGGCGAAAATACTGTTATTACGGGCTTTTACTCATACGGTGAAATTTCTTCTCAAAATCCAAATGCTCGTTGCGAGCTTCATAATCAAACAATGACAATTACAACTCTTTCTGAAAATTAAAATTTTATGCAAATTCCAAACCTTCATAAATTATTGACAAAGCAAATCGCTAAACATCTTTCTGATGACTGCCTGCAACAAGAACGTTTTCAGAATTTTATTAAAGCGGTTAATGAATCTTATCTAAACTTTGAAAGAGATAAAGAATTATTTGAACATTCTGCTCAAATAAACGAACGTGATTATGCAGAAATAAATAACAAACTCAAGGCTGAGATTACCCAACGAAGACTGTCGGTGGAGAAATTGATAGATTCAATTCATTTATTGGAAGCTAAAGAGGGGCTTGAATCTAAGAGTTTGGATTCCAACAACTTACTTGGATTAGTAGATTTTCTACAAATTCAAATAGAAAACCGTAAATTGTTTGAGAGCGAGTTGCGAAATGCCAAAGAAATTGCAGAACGAGCAAATCAGGCAAAATCAGAATTTCTTTCGATGATGAGCCATGAAATTCGACATCTGTCGCGGGAGATCGTTCGCGCCTCGCAGCGCGGCCGGATGCTCGACGCGATGGCGCTCGTGGTCAGCGAGAAGGGCTACGGGCCGGCGACGATCGCGGACGTGACCGCGCGCGCGGGCGTGTCGCGCAAGACGTTCTACGA
>JANPGQ010000112.1:0-4749 GCA_031423975.1 Cytophagales bacterium
AAAGCTGCAGGGTCAAAACCACTTACGCCACTTTGATTAGCCGCAATCGTTCCGCCTGATGTAACATTATTACAAACTTGCGTCAGAGAATAATCATCAACTTTTAATATAGTCCAATCCGTATAACCAAAGACCTGCATATATTTAGCATTGGAAGCAACACTAAATGTTTTGGTAAATTTTTGGTAAGAAGTACAATTAACCTGTAATTCAAAACTTGACGCTGGAATTTTTACCCAGTTTGCATCATACACATTTACTCCTACAGCACTATATTTCAAAATATCATGTACCATTGCCCACACAGAAAAATTGTATGTTGCAAGAGGGGTAGCATTAACATTCTGAAAGAAATACTCATTGTCCTGATAATTAGCATTAATGTGTGCCGCATAAGTGCCGCTATGAACAGGATTCGTAGCCGCAATCGTTCTGATAGGCGATTTAGAAGACTGCCAACCAGTTAATTTCGACTCAAAACCAGGATTCACAATAAGCTCTTGTGCAAAAGACGATTGACTGAAGAAAACAGCCATCAACACCGTAAAGGCGACCGATAGGACTTGGCGAGACCTCTTTCCTTGAATAGAAAAGAGGCTTACCAAACTGTCTCGCAAGTTGTTGGGGGGTAACAACGAGCGATTTGGACTGCCATTTTCGGGCAGCCAATTAGTAAAGTTGGACATACTTAGTATAATTTAGATTAGATACTCTCATTCAATCGCCATCTTTCTCAGGTAAAAGAAAAATAGCAACTCAAAACCGAAATCTTTGGACATAGAAATACCCAACAAATGGTTTTGTCATTTTTTTAATGATTATTAAAGACAAGGAAGCGAGTGCTTATTGATTCAGGCGGTCAGAATCAAATAAACTTTACAGAAAAACAAATATTGATGTGTAAGGAATGAAGAATACAACAATCCAAAAGATGGGCAAAGTTGATTTTGAAAGTATTTTGAGGTATGCTCAAAAACGCAGACAAAACTTGGCGAAATTTTGTCGTACTTATTTCAAAAATCTTAGTTACTTACTTAGGAATGGTATTTGGGTGTAAAGTAAGGTAAAGGTTTTGGGTTTTCAAAAGAAACATTCAATTATTTAATGAATAGTTATTATACGTTAATAAACGAATAAAATGTTTTATGAATCTTTTGTCTATTCTCTTTGCATAATGGATAAAGATTTGCTAATTTTGCGTTCCCAAATTTAAACTGGATGCCCGTTCAGCATAAAATAAGGTCAAATCATTGAAAATCAGAGGTGTTCCAACTCCTGATGTACAATAAAATGCTCTCACGATACTTAATAAGAGTCCAACGTGGTTGTAATTTATGTAACACTCCTTGGCAGGTGTGCTTTCTATGAGAAAATATTAATGGACTTTTAACCATCAAAAAGTGGATACTTTAAGTTATAAAACCATCTCTGCAAACGTTGCTACTGTTGAAAAAGCATGGGTTGTGGTAGATGCTGAAAATCAAATTGTAGGTCGTTTGACTTCTGAAATTGCGAAAATCTTGCGTGGAAAACACAAGGCTTCGTTTACTCCACACGTGGACTGTGGTGATAATGTTATCGTAATCAATGCTGAGAAAATTCGTTTCACAGGCAAGAAAATGAATAACAAAGTTTACACTCGCCATACGGGTTACCCTGGTGGACAGCGTTTCGCTACGCCAAGAGAAGTGTTGGCAAAAAATCCAAGAGGAGTTGTTGAAGCAGCCGTAAAAGGTATGCTTCCCAAAAACAAAATTGGTAGTGAGTTATTCAGAAACTTGTATGTATATGCAGGGACAGAACATCCTCACCAAGCACAACAACCAAAAGAAATCAAATTCTAATTATGAGTTGTGATTTGTGAATTGTGAATTAAAATATTCACCCTCATAACTCATGGCTCGCAGCTATAAAAAAAAAATGGCAGAAGTAACTAATACATTAGGAAGAAGAAAAACTGCCGTTGCTCGTCTTTACATGACTCCGGGCAAGGGCGAATACTCAATAAATGGTCGTACTTTGGACGATTATTTTCCATCTGAGATTCTTAGAATTATCGTAAACCAACCATTTGCTTTGACAAAGACCGAAGGGACTTATGACGTGAAAGTAAACATGGGTGGTGGCGGAATCAAAGGTCAAGCCGAAGCATTGCGTTTGGCAATTTCTCGTGCATTGCAAGAGATTGACATCGAACGTCGTCCAGCTTTGAAAAAAGAAGGATTCCTTACTCGTGATCCACGTATGGTTGAACGTAAAAAACCAGGTCGTAAGAAAGCACGTAAGAAATTCCAATTCTCGAAACGTTAATATTTTGAGAGTACCAAGTATTAATTATTATGTACAAAGTCTTTGTGAACTTGTCTTGATACCTAATACTTGGTACTCAATACATATTTCATTGGTAAAGCTTACAGTGACCGGTGCTTTGCCAATACTTTTTATTTTCAATTTAATCTTTTTAAGGTTTTAGGAATGTAGGCAAAAGGTTTTCGGACGTAAAATCCCTAATCCTCAACCCCTAACCCCTAACCCCTAACACAACAAAATGGCACAATTAGAATACAAAGAATTATTAGATGCAGGTGTTCACTTCGGACACTTAACCCGTAAGTGGGACCCACGTATGGCTCCGTTTATCTTCATGGAGAAAAACGGTATTCACATCCTTGATTTGAACAAAACTTTGGGTTGTTTGGATGAGGCTTGTAATGCTATCAAAGGTGTTGTTCGTTCTGGACGTAAAGTAATGTTTGTTGCTACCAAGAAACAAGCACAAGAAATCGTTACGGAAGAAGCTCGTCGTTTGAAAATGCCTTACGTTACTGACCGTTGGTTGGGAGGTATGCTTACAAATTTTCAAACAGTTAGAAAGTCCATCAAGAAAATGGGGACTATCGACAAATTGTTGAAAGACGAAGCTACTGTAAAAGCATTAGCAAAACGTGAGCGTTTGATGATGTCTCGTGATAGAGAGAAAATGGAAAGAGTATTGGGTGGTATCACCGAATTGACTCGTCTTCCAGCGGCTCTTTTTGTAGTAGATGTTAAGCGTGAACACATTGCCGTTGCAGAAGCTCACCGTTTGGGTATTCCAGTATTTGCCATGTGTGATACTAACTCAAACCCAGATTTAGTTGAATTTCCAATTCCAGCTAATGATGATGCTTACAAATCAATCGCTTTGATTACTTTAGCAATTGGTAAAGCAATCGAAGAAGGTTTGATGGAACGCAAGCAAGATAAAGATGATGCTCGTGTAGCTGAGGAAGAAGAAGCCAAGCGTTTGCTTGATATGGAAGCAGAGAAAGAAGCAGCTAAAGTTGCGGCTAAATACGAAAAAGAAGATTAATATAATGAATAATTAAGAATGAATAATTATTAGTTGTCGTTCTTAAAATTATAAAATAATCATTTGCCTAAATAGCCCATAGTTTTCTGTGGGCTATTTGAGTAAAAAATCGACGGAGTAATTATTTCTTAATAATTATTTTCAAATTAATAAATTTTCAAAAAATCAAAATTAACAAGACAATGGCTATTTCAGCAGCAGACGTTAATAAATTAAGACAAATGACCGGTTCGGGCATGATGGATTGTAAGAAAGCCCTTACTGAAGCAGGTGGTGATTTTGAAGCCGCTATTGATATTCTCCGTAAAGCAGGTCAGAAAGTGGCTGCTAAGCGTGCAGACAACGAAACAAACGAAGGCGTGGTATTAATTGCCATCAACGCTGACGGTACAAATGGTAAATTAGTAGCTTTGGCTTGTGAGACTGAGCCAGTTTCGAAAGTAGCTGATTTTACTAATTTAGCAACTGCTTTATTGGCAACTGCGGTATCTTCTGATGCTGCGGATAAAGATGCTTTATTGGCTTCTACTTTGGCTGATGGACGCTCGGTTCAAGAAGCAATGATTGAATTAACGGGTAAAATTGGTGAGAAAATCACGGTTGCTGGTTATGAAAATGTAACTTCTGATAAAGTAGTTTCATATATTCACTCAAACAACAAAATTGGTGTTTTGGTAGCGTTTACAAACGTTCAAGGTACTGATGTTCAGGAAGTTGGTAGAGACATTGCTATGCAAATTACGGCTATGAAGCCAGTGGCTTTGGATAAAGATGGTGTTGATTCTGCAACGATTGAGCGTGAAATTGAAATTGGTAGAGATCAAGCTCGTCAGGAAGGAAAACCAGAAGCAATGTTGGATAAAATTGCAGCAGGTAGATTAGAGAAATTCTATAAAGAATCTACTTTGTTGAGCCAACAATTTGTAAAAGATGGTTCAATCAATATCAAACAATTATTAGAGCAAACACAAAAAGGATTGACTATCAGTTCTTTCAAACGTATTGCTTTGGTGTAAGGTTTTGATATTTAAGTATAAAAAAAGGCTTCCTGCGGGAAGCCTTTTTTGTGTTTATGCCCATCACTCTCCCAAATATCCCAATTTCCCTCTCCTTGGAATGGTTAAAATTTGCTTTTGTCGTCCGTCTATGTAGTGGACTTTGTTGTTGATGAAAAGTCCTTGTTCTTCCAGCATGATGCGGATTTCTTTGTTGTCCCAAGCGGGGATTTTTACTTTGGCATTTAGCTCTATGGCGTAGGCGGTGTTTTCATTAAGGGGATATTCGCCATTACCTGGCACGCCACCTTGCATATCCCACATCCCGATTGCGGGACCCGCCGCATGACCATGATAACCCACGGGATGCGAGTAAATTTGTGCCACTACGCCATCCTGTTC
>JANPGQ010000113.1:0-2061 GCA_031423975.1 Cytophagales bacterium
TAGAGTAATTCAAACCCCACTAAAATATTACTCTCCAAAGCCTTTTGGATGAATAGTTCATCATCTAATTCAAAAGCTTTGGGAGGATTCGTGCTTACGACATTGATTGGAATGACGGGTTTGTCAAATAGCTTATTGCCATCATTTGATGTATTCTTATTATAAGTCTGTTCCATATTTTGTGGGTACAATTTATCAACGCTCCTATTCTATAAATGATAGACAAGTTTGGGTATAAAAACTCCTTACAGCGATTATAAAAAAAATGAAATAAAATAGAAATATACAAGATTTGCCTAAAATACTGTGTTTTAATTCAAGACGTATGCTACCCACAATAAATCTTAAAATTTCCTATCACAAGAACGCTTCGATCACCTTATTCTTCTCTAAGTCAACGATTATTGTCCCGTATTTCATTCGTTTCTTGAATGCCCAATCATCGACTCCTATAATTTTAGGAGCTGTAATGGTTTGGATAGGTGATTTGATAACTAATCTAAGAATGGTAGAGGTACTTATTCTTAAAAAACATAGCTTTCCTACACGTTGGGCTACATTTCAACCTAAGTCAAGACCCATTGATGATAAGAGTTCGTTGAGCCGTTCAAATCTTCTTGCGTAGCTTTTGAGTTGTTGTTTAAAACGCTCACTAAAAATCTTCCGAATGCAATCAGAATTTTCACAAAAGAATTTACGGACTTGTAAATTTATGGTAGCTATCTTTCCTGAAACGGGTAAATCGCTAATCATTCTCAAATATCGGCTATGTACTTTTGTGCTAATACTCTGACAAATAGGGCATTGGCTGGCTATTTGACTACTAATAACATTGAGTTTTATTTCAGAGGGAGTGTAGTGAAAATTAGAAAGAATGAGATCCAGCTCAGCTGGGAGAAATAGTGATTGTTCCATGCTCCCAAACTAAGCTAAAAATACAGCTTTCACCAAAATTGACGAAGAACCACTTTTGTCCGCATTTCTCAATAAAGTTTTGCTGACCATATTTTCAATGGTAGCGGAACTCGAAAGAGATTTTATTTCCGAAAGAACCAAAGAAGGACTTAGGGCAAGAAAAGAAATGGGAATCAAATTGGGTAAACCGAATGGAGTCATACAAAAATCCATTTACGACCAAGATAAAGAAAAGATTTTTCAATTACATAAATTAGGTGGTACACTCAATACCATCATCAAAACTCATTTAGGATTCGGAAAATATCTGTCTCTCAAAGAATATATTCAAAAAAGAAGCTAACGAACCGCCTGAGAATCGTGTAGCTTCAACAATTGTCAAGAAGAAAAAATCCGCCAGACCCGCAACCATTTTTGTACGTTCTTTTAATTTTACCCCATGTATCTTTTAAGCAAAAAAGAACATAATCCATACCATTGCCGAAGTCAATAATCCTGCATAAAAAATGTCTGATTGATAGAAAGGAATTTCTTCTTTTTCTTTTTTCAAATACCATAAAAATAAGCCCATACACGCAAGAGAGGCAGGTGTAGCTGCTATTTGCGGACTGATTATGTGCGTAAGTGAAAGCAAAATAAAGGGAATTTGGGTAATGAAAAAGCCTAATAAAGCTCCACCAATTCCTGATAATGAGATTTCTAAATCGTATTCATGAATATTGCCTTTTCCGATGCTATTAAGGTATTTTGAGAGAATTACTACTAAAACAGAACCTATCGTAAAAATGCTGAAAACTCGATACAAGAAATTAAAAGTTTCGCCAAAAGTTTCTTTGATAAAAGGAATATTGACCAAGGTATTTTCATAGAGCCAATCACAGCCTAAACCGATGAAGGGCGAACCCGCCAATACTATTACCGCCGCACTGGGATTGGTAGGTTTCCAAAGCACCCCCCAAAAGAAAACCACCACCAAACCAGGCTTAATATAAGACGTTTGACTGGCTAATTTCAAGAAAAAATTATCGGAAGAATTTGGGTCATAAGTTGAAAACGCTAATACACCAGCAATGGCACACATCAAAAAAACAACTGCCTGTCCGAACCTAACAGTCTGTTTGTCAGAGGCTTTGGGGTTGATATATT
>JANPGQ010000114.1:0-5576 GCA_031423975.1 Cytophagales bacterium
ATTGGATTTTAAATTCAGTCATAATTATATCATTTTAAATAATTTACTAAAATTAATGCTTTTCAATAAAATCACTCCTAATTTTAAATTATTATTCCTTATTAAACCCTAAAACATGAAAATATTGCTCCTTTTAGTAACGTTACTTCCCTTAAATCTTCAACAAAAAGTAACCACTAAACCCTTAAAAAACAGCCAAATATGCGAATATGAACAAAAAATGCGTCTGCAAGGCTTGGTGAATATGCAAGAAATTGACCCCAGTATTTTGGTAGAATTAAAATATTCAACAACGGATAATTTTGTTGGAAAAGATGTCTATGGGTGTATTACGCAATGTTTTCTGCAAAAACACCCTGCCGAAATGCTTTCAAAAGCAAGTGATTTACTCCAACAAAAACATCCTAATTATCGCCTTTTGGTTTATGATGGTGGCAGACCGTTAAGCATCCAAAAAGTGCTTTGGAATTCTTTGACTCAATATTCACCGAGACAACGAGCAACTTATGTGGCAAATCCAACCGAAGGCTCAATTCATAATTATGGAAGTGCGGTGGATTTGACCATCGCTACAACAGACGGTACACCTTTGGATATGGGAACAAAATATGATTTTTTTGGAGAATTGGCGTATCCTAAAAAAGAGGCTTATTTCTTGAAAATCAAGAAACTAAATCAACAGCAAGTAGCTAATCGTCAATTACTTAGACGAGTAATGCAGTCGGTAGGATATATGCCAATTGATTATGAATGGTGGCATTTCAATGCAGTTTCAAGGCAAACGGCGAAGGCGAATTATCGGATAATCCAGTGATTCGATGTTAGATGTCCAAAACCGAACATCTAACATCGAAAAAACTATCCCGCCAGGGATTTCAAGGCTGCCAAACTTGGTAATAGACAGTAAGCTGTTCCTCTGGTTTGAATAAATTGAGGTAAGCCACTAATAACCAACGAACCTTGAACGGTGGGCGTTCCTGGATTCTGGAACGGAATTGTGAAAGAAGTTACCATCCCTGATGTATATTTTCCATTCACTCTGTTACCTAATAAAGCATCTTGTGGAGGATGGGTTATTGAAAAATTGGGAGATGGACTGAAATTATTGTAATTCATCCAACCGTACAATTTCTCAAACTGCTGGGCAATACTTCCACAGAAAAAAAGACCAATCAAGCCCCTATCGGCACTATCATTTTGCCCTGCTACCAAATCTGGTCCGTAAGGCATTCCTCTTCGCAAAATTCTGGGTGGTGTGGCTGTTCCTTCGCCAGTAGTCAGGGTTTGGTCTCGTGGGTTAGCCACTCGTGTATGTGCCGAGAATGGACATTTCAAACTACTTGGAATAAACTGATTTGGATCTGTATTTCCCTGTCCATAGACAAAATTCTCTCCATCCTTGGTAACGGGGCTGGGTGCATCTGGACTTAACATCAAGGGCGAGCCATTTCGCCATCTTCCCACCAATTTTGCCGCAAACCATTCCACTAATTCATCTTGATTCAGTCCTAAAAATGCTAATTGAGCTACATTGGTGGGGTCTGTGGCTTGTTGAAGCAGAAAATTATTGAAACCTACAACGTCTTGATACAAAATCCTAAACGCATCATAACTACCGTCCAGAGCAAATTGAGCTTCGGGATTGGTGGAAATATTGGCAGAAGGACCGGGGTCAATGATGGAAAATTGTGGATAGCCAATCACAAAATTATCTAAATCAGACTGGTTTTCGGTGGCTACACTGGTGGGCGTACCCAAAGCTGGTTCAGAGATTCCGTCCGTATATCCAAAATGAATTTTATCGGGGTCGTTTCCTACCAAAGATTGATATAAACGCCCGTCGCCATCCTTCAAAGGCAATAATTCTGTTAATCCATTAGCAGTAGCCGAGGTAGTAATTAAGCTAATAATTTGAGTTAAGTCATTGTCTGTTAGCCCATAAGCGTGTACTATACAATGAATATCTTGATTCTGAAAATGATTATACCACCAAGTTGACGGGCTACTTGTTCCAGCATCCATCAAAGATTGTTGAGATTGTTGCGACCAAGGCCCTTGCTGAAATTCGGCAGGAAAGGTACTTTGTGAGGTTTTGGCAACACCCAATATCGTTAGTCCATTATAGGTAATGCCAATATTGAGCATCGATAAGGGTTTGTTTGTTCCCCAACTTGCCCCTGACTGCACTTTGGGATATAAATCTGCGAAAAAAGCTTTGGTGTTTAAAGTAACATTAGCGGCTTTGAAACTAAACATCAAATGACAGGAATACGGGTGGGTATAGCCACGAACGATAAACCCCTGCACATTTGCTGGATTGGGAGTTGAGGTTGAGACAGACATTGTTTTGAAATTTTAAGTATCAAGTAAATTATTTAGAAAGCATTTATTTGTACCACCGTATCGTTGTAGGCTTCAAACAAATCATCTGGCTGACTTAAATTATTACTGGTAATAAAATTTGCAAAAACGCTTTCATCCGTAATGGGCAAAGGCGGATGCATAAGGGCAATTGCCGCAATGGCATTCAACAAGGCTTTAAAACCTAATCCCGAATTCCAAAATGTACTCAGGTATGGATCCATTGCTCCATCAAAAGCCGTAATCAGCGTAATGGCATTGGTACCGTCTCCGTCTGCGTTTGGAATAAGAATTAATCGTGCGTAATGAACAATTTGAATTTCCGTCAGAATACCCGTTACGATATTAGAAAAATCCTTGTAAAGTGCCTTGGCGGCTAATTGTGAAACTAAATCCTGTTTGATAGGAATATATAATGTGAGTGGAGTTGCCATTGGTTATTAGTATTTAGATTTTGTTTTAATATAAATTTTGAATTGTTGAAACGAAGGGAGTATCGAAATCCCTTAACCTGCATTTTCTGCTAATATCTGCACTACTGTATCGCTGTACGCTTCATACAAATCATCGGGTTGGCTAAGATTGTTATTATTGATAAAATTTTCAAAAGCACTCAAACTATCAATCGGTTGAGCGGGTGGGTTTAAAGCAATTGCTACTACACTATTAATAAACGTATGAATACCATTGCCTGTGTTCCAGAATGTGCTTAGGTAGGGATTCATGGCTCCATCAAAAGTGGTAATCAGCATGATTGCATTAATCCCAGCGGTACCAGTAGGATTCGGAATCAGAACCAAACGAGCGTAATGCACAATGTTGGTGGAATTTAAAAGAGGAGCAACGGTATCAGCAAAATCTGTGTACATTCCCTGAGCTGTTGCCTGAGAAGTTGCATCCTGTTTGATTGGCACATAAAGTGAAAGAGGGGTTGCCATTTTGTGTTTTAATTAAATATTGTGCTTACTCTATTGAAGGCTTTTCAGCTTCCGCCTTTGTTTTGAGGGTACAAAGGTTGAATTTACAGGAAGGTAAAACAAGGGTATAAATACCTGTTTTTTGAGATTTATTGAGGAATTATGAGTTTGGTGATTTGATTTTCTGCTTCGTGATTAGGGTAAAGCGTAAAGATGGGTACGCCACTGGAAAGTAGCAACCTTAAACGGAGAAATCCCCTTCAAAGCGTTCAAAACATTTGGAAAGGTTTTGAACGAAACGAACAAAATTCTCAAAAGTGTCCGAAAATGAACACTTTTTTAAGTTTAAAAAATTCATAAAAATTTAAAAATCAGATACTTATGCACTATGGCTTACTATTTGAACTTTATAATAAAGGTTTTTTAAAGTATAAAATAGAAAGTTTTAAGTAGTAATCTTTTGTCGTGCAAACGTTTTCCGTTCACCCTTAACCGTTCACCGCTGAACTTTCCATTTATCCTTAACAGAAAGCCGTTTATCCCAAACTTTTTTAAATCAAAAATTATCATTCGTAACATTGAACTATCAAATGAAAAACGCCATGAATCGTTCCCGTTTATTTACCCTTTTATTAATCTGTGTGACTTTCCTATCGAAAGCCCAAAATGCCGTTCAAGCCAGTGGAACTGAAGTAAGATTGAGCTTGCAAGAAGCTGTAAACATTGCTTTAAAGAACAATATTTCTGTAAAACAAAGCGAAAATCAAGTATTATTGAATGGTTTGCAGTTAAACCAAGCAAGATTTAACCAACTACCAAGTGCTTCTGGAAGTGTAAGCGAATCTTTTAATTTTGGACGTAGTATTGACCCTTTTACTAATACGTATGTTTCAAAAAGCATCAATTATAATTCATTGAGTGTAAGTGGAGGAGTAACCATTTTTAACGGTTATTTACTCAAAAACACCATTGCTCAAAATGATTATTTATTGAAGGCAACGCAATTGGATTTGCAGGCAATGCGGGAAAATATTTCCTTGCAGGTAGTACTGGCATATTTGAATATTATGAATGCCGAAGACCAATTGAGCATTGCCCAAACCCAAACGGCTATTACCAGATTGCAGATTGATAGAACCGATAAATTGGTCAAAGCGGGTTCATTGGCACAGTCAAACCTCTTTGACTTGAAAGCTCAAATAGCCTTGGAAGAAACAACGGTTATCAATGCTCAAAGCACCTTGGATTTGGCTAAACTAACGCTTATTCAATTACTAAATGACAAAAATGTAACGGATGTGAAGGTAGACAGAATTTCAGTTCCCGTTCCTTCTACGAATGGTTATGAAGCCAGTGTCAATAAAATTTATGAAATAGCCGAAAGTAGCCAACCAGTAGTAAAAGCAGCTGATTTACGGATAAAAGGGGCTGATAAAAGTATTGAAGTGGCTAAGGCAGGTTTTTTGCCCATCATTTCAGGATTTGTAAACTTGGGAGCTAACCAGTCTAACGCCCAGAAAGATTACACTTACAAAAGTGTTACGCAACAAAATAATTTAGGCGCGGTTGCCTTTCAAGGGCAAGATATTCCCTTGATTGTTACTTCTACCAATAATGTTCCTGTTGATAATGGTACGGTTGGCTATTTTACCCAGCTTTCTAATACCGTCAACTATGGTTTTGGTGTGAGTGCCAACATTCCAATTTTTAGTAAATTCAATAATAGAACAAACGTAACAAGAGCAAAAATTCAGAAAGATAATGCCTCTTTGAATGCTCAACAAGCTCGTTTGACTCTCTTTCAGAACATTGAACAGGCTTATACAAATTTGACCAACGCTGCCAAAAGGTATGATTCTTATACGATTCAGGTTTCTGCTTTGGAGGAATCTTTCAGAGCTGCCGAAAGCCGTTTCAATGCAGGGGCAATAGATTTTGTGGCGTATAGTCTGCAAAAAACTAACCTCGACAAAGCTCGTGCAAACCTTGTACAAGCTAAATATGACTTTATTTTCAGAACTAAAATATTAGACTATTATCAAAATAAACCGCTTACCTTTTAACAGTTAACAATTATTAGTGAACAATTAACAGTAAACATCTGACATCACCGTTCACCGCTAACTATTCATTATTAATTGTTCATTATCAACTAAAAAAAATGGCAAAGAAATCTTCAAATAAAATCTGGTTAATCTTAGGCGGAGTCGTGGTGGCTCTGAGTGGTGGTTTGTTTTTCGCAAAACAGAAAGGACTTATCGGCAAAGAACCCTCTACCGAAGTTGAATTTACAAAAGC
>JANPGQ010000115.1:0-3853 GCA_031423975.1 Cytophagales bacterium
TATAACGAAAAATAGTGGGCTTAGGTTTCGGAATGTTGTCTGAATATTGTCTGGGCAAGTCCGTCTGAATTTGGATTGCGATACGTCGCACCGTATGGGATTAGAGGATTGATTAGATTTTATTTGGTAAAATTAGGATGAGTTCAAAATCCAATCAATCCATTAATCTAACTAATCCAAATTCAGACGAGGTTACCCAGACAACTTTTTTTGCATTTCCTCTGAAAAATATTGCAATTTTTGAAGTTTATTTAAAATCATTCTAAATTAAGTATGGTATTTATTTGTATTTAGTCTAAATAGTCCATAGTTTTGAGCATTATTTAGAACGAATCAAAATAAAAACATGAAAACATATATTCAAACATTATTATTTTTAATGATAACCCATCTTATCATTGCCCAAACGGGAAGTATCAAAGGCAAAATCACGAATCGAGATGGAGAAGGAATTCAGTTTGTAAACATCACATTGAAAGATACTAAGCAAGGCACAATTTCTAATGAAGATGGGGAATTTTTATTGAAAAATATCAAGGTCGGCAATCAAACGATTATTACACAATTTGTGGGTTTGAAATCCTCTGAACAAATAGTTAAAGTAATTGAAAATCAAACGATTATGGTTGATTTTCAGATGACAGAAAACACCAAAGAACTTTCGGAAGTAACGGTTTCGGGCGTGCAATCAGCCAATGAAAGAACGGTAACAATCGGGAAAATTGCCATTAAACCGATGGATTTACCCCAAGCCGTAGTAACGATTGACCATACTGTTTTGGAACGCCAACAAGCCATTCGCCTCAGTGATGTACTGATGAATGCCAATGGCGTATATGTGATGGGTAATACAGGTGGGTATCAGGAAGAAATTGCGGGGCGTGGTTTTGCCTTTGGAAGTTCAAATACTTTTAAAAACGGAGCAAGATACTATAATGGAGCATTGCCCGAATTGTCGTCTTTGGAAAAAATAGAAATTATGAAAGGAAGTTCTGCCATTTTGTTTGGAAACGTAGCAGCGGGTGGAATTTTGAACTTAGTTACGAAAAAACCAAAGTTTGAATCAGGTGGTTCGGTTTCGATGCGAGCAGGAAGTTATGATTTTTATAAGCCCACTATTGATGTTTATGGAGCAGTTTTGGACAGTAAAAAACTGGCGTATCGCATCAACGGAACGTATCAAAAAGGAAATAGTTTCAGAGAAAATGTGAGTGCCGAAAGAATATATGTCAATCCGTCTTTGTGGTATAAATGGAACGATAAAACGGATATTGTGCTGGAAGCAGATTATCAAAAAGATAAAAGTACGGCAGATTTTGGCGTGGGAGCTATTAATTATGAACTTACAAATATCCCTCGTGAACGTTTTATTGGCGTAAATTGGTCGTATTTCAATAACGAACAAAAGAATGCAAACTTGACCATTACCCACAGATTTAGTGAAAACTGGAAACTCAATATTTCAGCAGCATACAATTCAATTGCCAACGATTTATTTGCTAATCTTCGCCCTAACAGCACCAATTTTATTCAAGCTAATGGCAAGTGGATAAGAGGTTTGCAACGCACCAAAATTAGTCAGGATTACGGCTTGGGTCAAGTGGATTTAACAGGGCTTTTTTCTACGGGAAACATCAACCATAATGTATTAATTGGTACAGATTTTGACCAATATCGCACTAAAACTACGGCATATACTGCCTTAGTAAAATATGATTCTATTAATGTTTTTACCCCAAATTTATACGTTGCTCGCACGGATATTCCTACTTTGAACGTGAACACAATTACGTCTGCACCCATCAATCGGGCAGGTGTGTATGTGCAAGATTTGATTAGTTTTTCTGAGAAAATTAAGTTTTTGGGTGGTATTCGTTATAGTTATCAAGAGACTGGGAGTAATGTAGAAACCTTCAAAAAAGATGCTAAAACGGGCGTTTTCACCAGTTCAACGGTATATACTACCACATTTGCAGATGCCTTTACACCCCGTTTGGGTTTGATTTATCAGCCTACCAAAATGATGTCATTGTTCAGTAGTTATGCCAATTCATTCACCATCAATACGGGCGTTGATATAACTGGCAATGCTTTAGCACCATCGTTTATCAATCAGTTTGAGGTGGGCATGAAAAATGAGTTATTCAGAGGTTTATTGTCTGCCAACATCACGGCGTATCAGATTGTAAATAGTAATTTGGCACAAATAAATTTAGCCAACGGAAATACTAATACCAATATCAAAGAATTGGCAGGTGAAGTAACGAGTCAGGGCGTAGAAGTAGATGTAAAAAGTAAGCCATTTTTAGGGTTTTCATTGATGGCAGGATACAGTTATAACCAAACAAAATACACCAAAAGTAGCATATATACAGTGGGAAGTTTATTGACTTATAACCCCAACCATACCGCCAATGCCAGTGTTTATTACACCTTTTCGGATACTAAATTGAAGGGATTAAATGTTGGATTAACGGCGATGTATTTTGGTGAAAGAATGGCAGGACGCTCAACCAGGCTATATATTGCCAATGATACTTATAAATTGATTCCGATTAATGCCTATACACAAATAGACCTAAGTGCAGGCTATAATTTCACGAAATTCTCGGTAAGAGCCAAGGTTTCCAATCTGTTGAATGCTTTGAGTTATAATGTACATGATGATAATTCAGTAAATCCAATTGCTCCGAGACAATTGTCAGTTACGGTGGCTTATAAGTGGTAGAAAGTTGAGATTAGATTATAGTTGATAATAAAAAAATGCCCTAATTTACGCAATTAGGGCATTTTTGTTTAGTGAGTAATTAAAGTATTGGCAGAAATTCCCAAATTATCATGCAAGTATCGAATCATTTTTAGGCTTAAATTTCTTTTACCATTCAATACTTCTGATACTCGATTTTCTCCTCCAAAATACTTTGCTACATCTTTTTGAGAAAGGTGTAATTCTGCCATTCTATATTTTATGGCTTCAATTGGGTTTGGCTTTGGAATGGAATAAAATTTCTTTTCATATTCACTCGCAAGTATAGTAATTGCTTCTAAGAATTTTTCCTCTTCCGAACCTTCTGGACATTCCAACAATAATTCAATGAGTTCGTTTGCCTCAGCAAATTCCTTATCGTTGGTGATTGGCTTTATTTGTATTGCTTGCATTTTCAGAAATGGATAAACTAAATGTTCGAAATGTCTTGTATTCTGTCATACTCCTTGTGTGTGCCTAAGAATCTGACATAAACAGCGAAGAATTTATACCTAAAATAAGCCATAAGGCAATATTTATTGAGGGCAATATTGAAAACAATTCTTCCATTACCAACAATATCGGCAGTATTAAAATCTTCGATTACTTGATTTGGATTTTCGTAGGTATTTTCCTCCATTTTTTCATACCAAATCTCCAAAGATGTTCTCGCATCAGGATATTCTTCCCAAAATTCTTTCAGCGTTTTATGTGAATATATCCTCATAAGAACAAATATAATGAAAATAGTTCCACAATTTGGGAAGTTTTGTTGAAAAATTATTTCACCACACTTCCTTTCTCCTTTTTCAATTCTTCTAAAGTAGCATATTCTAAGGCTTTTTCATGGGTTGCTTCCAAAATCACGGGCGGGGCAACACCAGCATCGTAGGCTTCTTTCCAACGAGCGGCACACAAACACCATTTATCTCCCGCCTTCAAACCAGGGAATCCGTAAGCAGGATACGGCGTGATCAAATCATTGCCACGGGCTTTTGAATATTGCAAAAACTCGTCCGTAACTACCGCTGCTACTACGTGAATGCCACGGTCTGCTGCTCCAGTTGAGCAGAATCCATCTCTATAAAAACCCGTAAGGGGCGAAGT
>JANPGQ010000116.1:0-3251 GCA_031423975.1 Cytophagales bacterium
ATCGGTATCTGAGGTGATGGCACGAGTAATTGCTCCGAAATTTTGGGTCGGATTATTTAATAATCCATCAGTAGTAAGATTTGTATTGAAATTATAAACCCCTCTTTCCTTTGGGAAATAAGAAATATCCAACACATTCAAAGGGATTCCTAAAATATTATTCGTAGGATTACGGTTTGGGAAAAGGCTTTGAATCTGCGTAAAACGCTCGTAAACGTACTTTTCAGACTCTTGGGCATTAATGCCTGCTCCATCAATGGATGAATTAGTTCCACTATTTAAACTAAAGTCTAAACTATACGCCGAGATTTTAGCCCGTAGAAAATTCTGACTAATATCCCCTTTTAGTCCTTTGATAAATTTCGGGGGTGTTGAAGCTGGTCGCCAAGCCGTTGGCTGATTATTCAGACTAAATACGTTTCTGACTGACTCAAAATCATCAATAAAGGCATTATTTTGAACATCATTATTTACGGCTGGAATCAATTTGGCATATTCACCTTGAAAATCAAAAGCGGATATTTCTTTCGTAGAAATCAATGGTAAAGCATCCACCAAACGAGTCAATAAATTTGATTTTTGTTGAATGGCAGCATCAAACCCAAAAATAGTATTGCTTACGGGTTCATTCCCAATCTGTACACGTCGCAAATACCCAGGAGGGCTTTCGCTCATGTGCTGGATTGTTCCACCCAAATGTAGGTTCTGCCCGAAGGTATAGTCTAAGTGTGTACCCAAAAGAGTACGGATTTGGTTATTGAAAAGGTCGGGTTTTTCGTAACAAACTCGAATTTCACGCCCTGAATTTGATACACCCGAATTCAAAATACGAACTCTACCCGACTGAGGCTCAACGATATAATCAGTCCCAGGCGACAATGAAGCACCCCCAGCCGTAACTTGAACGGATTTGGCATCAACCCCAAAAGGAAGAGAAACGTCTCCTCCAACACCCGACTGAAACGTACCTTTCAAAAAGAATTTATCTTTACTTGTCAATTGAGCCGCATCAGTTTGCGTTGTAGAATATAATTTATCAAAAACGTATTTATTGATTAACTCAGATTCATTTTCATTAAATTGTTTCCGCAACGAGCTACCAAAAGGTTCAAGCACAGGAAAGATGATTTTACCATTTTTACTATCCACCGTAACCCCTTCCACGAAGTCAAAATTACCGTCAATTTGTGGGTCACCATTTTGATTGAGTTTATCCAATCCTAATACTCTAATCAATGGAAGACCTTTCAATTTTGCTCCTTCTTGCAAATTGGGATTATCAATACCCGTCTGGTCATCTTTATAAATTACTCTCAACTGAAACCCTTGCTTGGTCAATTGTTGGGCGTTGAGGGTATAAATATTTTTCATCATCCAATTCCACATCGGATGGTCGAGGTTATTTCTAATCGTTGAAGACTTTAACATCTTCAAATACACCACTCTATCGTTGGCTAAACTTTGGTAATCTTCAGTCAATTCCCCCACTTGATGACGAATTCCATTTTTGGTATATTCATACGAAACCGCCAAAACTTCATCATTTCTCAAAGGAGTTATCAAAGAAACATAACCCAATTCTGGATTAAAGCGATATTCTCTTTCCGTCAAACGTTTTGCCCCACGAAGCATATCGAAATCTCGTCCACGATTCATTCTGAAATTATTTTCCAACACATTGACCGTCTGATCTACTTTACGTAAAGCTGGATATTTGGTAGAATCTCGTAATTCACGATAAAGCGTATTGTTTTGGTTATCAACAGGTGTGGTTTTATTTCCTCTTAATACGACATTTGGAATGTTTTTATTGAACATATCTCCTTCTCCCAAATCAGAAAAAGCGGCGATATTTCTGAGCGTTTCCGTATTTTGGGTACGGTTCGTTACGTAAACTTCTAAACGGGTAATCGTTACGCCAGAAGTGATAACAGGAAGGTTTCTCAGTGAACTTTCGTAATTATCTCTAAAATACTGTGAAAGAAAAAAGTGTCTATTTTCATCGTAAGCACTTGATTTTATCTCAAAAGATTTTCCTTGAGAACCTCCCTTCAACACGATACAATCTTGCTTTGAACGTTGTTGAGCGGCAACGGCAGTGATATCCAAGTTGCCAAAACGCATTAAGGTTTTGATACCAAACAAGTTCTGAACCCCAGGAATCAATTGGCTATTTAACTGCCAAGAGGTATTTCCAACTTCAACATTTTGTAAAATATCTTCTTCATTAGTTCTCCAGTTTAGTTTTAATTGATTCTGAAAATTGAAACTTGCCTTGGTGTCAAAATTGGTATTGATATTGAGTTTGTCGCCAATTTTACCCTGCAAATTGATTTGCATTTGGTTGGTAAAATTCAGTTGAGTGATTCTTCGTAAATATACAGGTGTGGCTGGGTTGTCATAAAATGTACTGATATAACCAACATCCACGATAATATTTCCAACGGGTTTCAAATCAATTTGAGCACCGCCAAAAATACGGTCAATGGCGGGTGGGAGTTCTATTTTTGGTAATAATCCACGCCCTTTGGTATCATCTTTTCCATCTTGTGAAGAAGCAAATTTCTTCCAATAATCTCGCATAAAACGATTTTCTTGAAGGGAATTATAATCTTGAATACTCATCCTTTCGGCAGGTCTAAAATCTTGATTACCAGACATTTCCTTCGTTTTTTCATACACTGAAATCTTCCCAACCGAATCTAATTTAAACTCGGTGCTGATGCCTTTGGGGTCTTTCAGAATGAATGGCGATGATTGGGATTTTTCAGAAAAGCGATTAGTAAGACGGTCACGCAGTTTTAACCTCGGGCGACGACCCGATTTAACAACTGAATCAAGATTTGAAGATAATTTTAAACTTTCGGATAATCTTTGTGTCATAAGTCTGAGGTCAAACTTACGCATAGGGGTTACTAATGCAAGCGATGCAAATACAGAGAAAACAAGAAATCCAGAGATTATGTAAAACTTTTTATGTCGCACAGTTTATAGCTTAATGGTCAAAGAATGAGGAGTTTAACAGCCTCCTAACTCCATAGGAGGAATTTTGGTATCATAATCCCCTTTGGGGTCAGATGGCTACGGTTTATTACTTAAAATTCAAACGTCTAAAACCCTGCCAATATTATAAAAACATTAGAATATTAGTTAGGTCAACGGGCTTGAAACTACCTCAACGCCAATTTAATCAATTGTTCTACGGTAACGTCATCCCCTTCTTTTTTCAGAATAGCATCCAGACTCTTTTC
>JANPGQ010000117.1:0-9444 GCA_031423975.1 Cytophagales bacterium
GGTAGTTATTTGATAGTCAGTTATTTATCATTATTTTCAATCCCCCAAAATATTCTTTCAACTCATTTCTTGAAACTCCCAATAGATTTTGATAAGAAGAAATTGCTTTTCTTTTCATAAAAATAATTAACCCAACAAACTGACTCAAATAGGCTACTGAAATGGCCATTGATACGCCTAAAAGTCCAAGATTTTGTATCAATAAATAGCTAAAAATCAAGGAAATAGTCATTCCAATAAGCTCTACAATACTTATGATTTCGGGAAATCCCATGCCCTGAATTCCACCTGCTAATACTGTTTTGGCATTAATAAAGAAATAGCCGATAATCAAAATCTGACTGATTAGTATTGATTCTGAGTATTGATTTCCGAATACAAAAAGTATTAAAATAGACACACTCAGCACAAAAATGAGGTGAAAAATGAGGCTGAAAACCCAATATCTTTTGAAGTAAAAAACGATTTCATGGGCTTTGTCGATAAACGTAACTTTCCCTGCCACAGTGGGTACAATAATTGTTCTGACGGCGTTGGCAAAAATACTTGTAAAACCTGCCACACTAATCGCAACGGTGTAAATCCCTAAATCTCTACTGTCAAGAAAGAAGCCAATCAAAAATTGGTCAATTCGAGAGTTTGCTAATTGAGAAACATCCCCAAACCAGACTTTCAAGCCATAATTGAGTATTTTACGAATGTAATCAAAATCTATATGAAGCGAAAATCTAAGAAGAATTATTTTGTACAGAAAAACAACAGCAACGATTAAATATATTGATTGGATAAGAATTTGGACGTACACCATATTCTCAATAGAAAGGAGATATTGAGTTTTCAAGTAAACAATTCCTACGCAATAACCCGCAGGAACGATACATTTCAGGATATTCGTTATTTTGAAATAAGAAGCCCCTTGCAACATATAAGTCGCATACATCCCAAAAAGTCCAAGTGGTAGGGTGAAGAGGTATAAATGACCCAATTGAACTGAATTTGAAGAGAATTTTGGTAGATAGAAATCAATAATTCCCCATCCAAAGATTAACCCTATAACACTTTGGATGAAGCCAATCATAAAAATGCTACTCCAAATTTTGTTTTTATCAGTATCAGTGATTGCCGTAAAATACACGGTGGCCGATGATAATCCAAAATTGACAAAATACTGTAAAATATTGGGAATCAGAATGATAGCGGTAAATATTCCTCTTTGGCTTGGACCTAACCATCGGGCTAAAATAATAGAGCCAACCAATCCGAGTATAGTAGTCAGAAGGTTAGCTCCAATATTTTGTATGATATTTTTAATTCTCACGAATGTTTATCCCATCAATCCCAAAGCCTTATAATTTCTTGCCAATACCCAAACTAAACTCAATATTAAGCCTAAAAAAGCAAAGCCTAACACCATTAAAGTACGTTTGGGTTCGCTTTTATTCACGGGTATTTGGGCGGGTTCCAATACCTTAAAAATAGGTGTTTCACGGTGAACTTTTATTTTAGCTTCTTCCAATTGCTTGGCAAGTTCAGCGTATAAATTGTAGGATAAATCTACTTCATATTGCAATTTTTTGCCCTCATCCTTGGCAATATTCAAGAACAAACTCTTGTTTCGGTCTTGGTAGCTTGAATAAGCATATAAAGCATTATCATAACGCCTTTTAGCTTCCGAAATGCGTTCATTCAGGAAACTAATGTCTTTTTGGGTTTTTTCGGTACGGTATTTTGCAACGTATTGCGTCAAATAATCTTGGGCATATTTCACCAAAGTTGCTGCCACTACGGGGTCTTGCATTTTTACGGAAATATTAATTACACCAGATTTTTTATCTAAAGTTGCCCCAATGCGTTTTTGTAAGTCCTTTATTAATTCATCCTGTTTTTTATCTAATCTAATGGTTTCTAAAGGAATATGTTTGGGATTGATTACGATGGCATCTTTATCTACTTTTTCATCTGATTTACCAAAAATCTTTGTGATTAAATCTTGTTTCCCATTCCCTGCCATAAAACGAGAGATAGCCAAAGTTTGCTTGTATTTGTAAGTATAAACTTTCAAATTCATCACATCCATCAAAAAGGGAGTGCTTTGAAGAATATTGGGATAGAGGTCAGGACGAACTGCTTCTGACGAACTCAAACTGCTCAAATCTACCCCCGCCAAACCTGCCAATGATTTGAATTTGCTCAGACCCCCCGCCGCATCTTTTGATTCTAATTCAGGTAAAATTTGGACTTGCGATACATATTCGTTTGGTGTATTAATGGCAACAAAAACGCCAATGCCACAAAACAAAATGGTAACAATCAATATCATCCATTTATGCTTGCCGATTACCTTAAAGATTTTAGAAATATCAATCGTAATTTCCGAATCTGTATGTTGTTGTATTTGAAGATTTTCCAATGGATTATTAATTATTGTTTAATAGCATTACGAAGTGTGATAATGATTAGAGAAACCGAAGATACCGCTCCTAAAATAGCAACCTTCTCTGCAATGGTCAGCTTTGAATTATTTTCAATCATAGCTGGTACTATAATTTCTGCTCCTTGTTCTATTTTGGGATAAGTTGTAAAAAATAAAAATGTCTTAGTTCTATCCGAAAATCCATTGGCATATTTTACAAACACTCTACGTTTTTCTGCTTTATCCGTAAGTCCTCCTGCCTGTGCTATATAATCCTTTACGCTTAAATTCGGACGGAAAGCTACGGATACTGGATTCAATAATTCTCCTGATAATTTAACCGTTTCCAGCTCTCTGGGAATAAACAAACGGTCACCTTGCAACAATAACAAGTTTTCCTGAGCCGAAGGATTTTTTAGAATCACGGTTAAATCAACAGCAATTTGAGTGGAATCTCTATTAAAAGTTGCTCCTTTTGGATAAGCCCCATCTTTCAAACCTCCAGAAAGAAAAATTAAATCGGTAATTCTCTGGGTTTTATCTTTGATGGTATAAGAACCTGGATACTTTATTTCTCCTTCAACAACAACAGATTTCTGGTCTTCGTATCTGGGTGATTTACGTACAGTAATTTTATCAAAAGGCTGAATTAATGTTCGGGCATCTGATGTACTTATCTTTAAGTCTTTATCAATTTCGAAAGTTTCAATCCGAACATTTTGTTCAGATGTTAAGCCCGTTGTATCATCTTTTACTCTTCTTGCCAATTCAATTTTTGACTTACTCGCTCCATCTTTAAATCCATTTGCTAACACTACCATATCCGCAATGGTCAAACCTTCTACATAATCAAATTTGCCTCCTTTATTTACCTCGCCGTCAATATAAACTACCCTTTTTTCTCTTAATGATTTGATACTTCTTATCACGATAACGTCTTCTCTTTTTAAAGGAATATCCTCAACTTCTCCTTTCATGAGTTTTCCTAAATCAAAGGAAATCACGATTGGGTCATTGTCTATTTTTTGACGATTAATAATGGCACGATTCATAAAGGCATCCTCACGCAAGCCTTCCGCTTTTTTGATGAGTTCTTTCACTGTACTTGCACCTGCTTCAAGGGCAAATTCACCTTCTCTGAAAACAGCTCCTTTTATTTGAACTCTATTTTCAAAACGCTCCAAAATCTCTCCAACTTTATATTTATCTCCTCTTTGTGGAATAAATGTCCCTACTTCGTCTTGTGTAATATTAATCAATTTGAGTTCACGAGCGGTATTTCTTCTCAATGCAATAGTATAAGTATAGGCTTTATCAGTAAATCCTCCCGCAAAACGTAATACGTCTTTGAGTGTTTCGGTTTTTTCAACTTCAAAAATCATCGGCCGTTTCACTTCCCCTTCTACTTCCACACGAGTTTCGTAATCTGCCACTCTGATAATATCTTGGTCTTGCAAGCGAATATTATCTTTTTGGTCAGCACGTAAAAGGAAGTCATATAAATCTAAAACTCTAACAACCTTATTATCTCTGATTACTTTAATATTTCGGAATGAACCATTTTCAGAAGGACCACCTGCGGCATAAAGAGCATTGAAAACGGTTGCCAAGGATGACACCGTGTAAGTTCCTGCTTTCACAACCTCGCCCGTGATGGTAACTTTTATACTTCTAACGTTACCTAAAGTTATCTGTGCCGAAACCCCACTGCCTGGCATATTTATGCCTTGATACAACTGGCGTAATCTGCCTACAATGCGTTCAGAGGCCACTTCTATCGTTAGTCCATTTACATAAATCGGACTTAAATTCAAGATTCTTATGGTTCCTTCGGGGCTAACTTTCACTTTGTAATTATCCAAAGCATTCCCAAAAATATCAATATTCAATTCATCATCTGGACCTAATTGATAGTTGCGAGGTGTAGCTATTCTTAAATCTGCTTCAAAAGACAAACCTCCTGCGGCAAACATTGACATCCCAAAAACCCTTGGTTTTTTAAAAGTTTCCTTAACAGCCTCTGTATCGTCTGTTTTATTAGTGTTGGTACTATCTGAATATGCCTTCGTTTTTGTAGCCCGACGCACATCGCTAATATCCGACTCATCGGTTTTTTTTGCTTTTTCCGTAGAAATATTGTTCAAACGCTCACGCATTTTGGCAATATCTGCGGGTGAATATCCTTGTAAAGTGGCTGCTCTTTCTATTTGAGCCTCACTCATGCCGCTTGCTTTTGCTTTCTGTAAAAATGCCGATACTTGTTCATCCGACAAATCCTCAACTTTTTGTTTTTGAGCAAAAGTATTCAATGAAATAAATGACAATAAAAAGATTATACTGAATCGTAAAAAAGAGAAGATGTACTTGGTAGCAATACTATTTTTTGAATTTATCATTATCGAGGGTAATTTTCTGATTGTTTAATTTAGAATTAAAGTACAAAAATAGGTAGAAATCTTGATTTTAACCAATCTTAATCTAATGAGTGGGTCATGATTGAGTGAATGGATAAATAAATTTCAAAGATAAAATTTATAAAATAGCATACTATTTGTAAGAATAATCACTAATCACTATTTACTAATCACTCCAAAAATCAAAGTCGCTGCATCAATTTAACCACCATTTTATCTTTCCAAGCCTTAAATGTTCCAGCCATAATTTGCTCTCTTGCCTGACCAACGAGCCATAAATAAAAGGTCAAATTGTGTACGCTACAAATCATGGCTCCTAACATTTCATCAGCTTTCAAGAGGTGACGAACGTAGGCTTTGGTATAAAAATTACTGGCATAACTATTTAACCCTGAATCAATTGGCGAAAAATCATCTTTCCATTTTTCGTTTTTCATATTAATAGTTCCCTCTGTGGTAAATATCATTCCGTTGCGGGCGTTGCGGGTAGGCATCACGCAGTCGAACATATCTATGCCCAGAGCAATTCCTTCCAAAATATTCGCTGGTGTGCCTACACCCATCAGATAGCGTGGTTTATCTTTCGGTAAAATATCCGTTACCATATCGGTCATTTCATACATCATTTCGGCAGGTTCGCCCACTGAAAGTCCTCCTATTGCATTGCCTTCACGCTCGAAACTGGCAATTACTTCGGCAGATTTTACCCGTAAATCCTTATAAACACTCCCTTGTACGATTGGAAAAAAAGTCTGGCTATATCCATATTTAGGTTCTGTCGAATCAAAACGGTCGCAACAACGTTTTAGCCAACGGTGAGTCATGTCCATCGACTCACGAGCGTATCCATATTCACAGGGATAAGGCGTACATTCGTCAAAAGCCATGATAATATCCGCTCCGATAGTTCGCTGAATATCCATGACTCCTTCGGGCGTGAAAAAGTGCGTTGAGCCGTCAATATGTGATTTAAACGTTACGCCTTCTTCCTTGATTTTACGTCCAGCATTTGCCAATGAATAAACCTGATAACCTCCTGAGTCCGTCAGGATGGGTCTATCCCAACCGTTAAATTTATGCAATCCACCAGCTTTTTCGATAATATCGAGCCCTGGGCGGAGGTATAGGTGATAGGTATTTCCTAAAATAATTTGGGCATTAATATCCTCTTTTAGTTCACGCTGATGCACAGCCTTGACCGACCCCGCCGTACCAACGGGCATAAAAATGGGTGTTTGAATTTGGCCATGAGCTGTTTGAAGAACCCCCGCTCGGGCTTTTGAGGCATGGTCATTATGTTGAATATCGAAAGTCATACCACAAAATTACGACATATTCGTAAAAACTCCCCTCTATTCTCTATTCTCTATCTTCTAATCACGTATCTTTGCAATCCTAATTCACTAAAACTTTGATACTGACCGTTTTGGTACCCATTCTATTCAGCCTTTTTTTCGTTTCAGTTGTATTTCAACTGTACTTCATTTTATTCATTTTTGCCAAAATCAATCAAGTTGATGCTGGGGAAACTACCAATTCAAAACCTTTGGGTATTTCCGTAATAGTATGTGCTTGGAACGAACTGGATAATTTAAAAGAACTCCTTCCACTACTAAATAATCAAGATTATCCCAGTTTTGAAGTTATCATTGTGGACGACCGTTCTTGGGATGGAACTTATGATTACCTTTTGGCCGAATGTGCTAAATTAAAGAAAGTTAGATTTTTAAGACTTGATGATACTCCAAGCCATTTGTCTTCCAAAAAATACGCTTTGACGCTTGGAATAAAATCGGCAAAACACAATATCGTCTTATTGACTGATGCAGATTGTCGTCCGCAAAGTAATCAATGGATAAAAGGAATGGCAACTTGTATGAAGCCAAATAAAGATATTGTATTGGGATTTTCGCCCTATTATAAAGCAAAAGGATTTCTGAATAATCTGATTCGCTATGAGACTTTTATTACTGCCCTACAATACTTTTCATTTGCCCTCTTGGGTGTTCCGTATATGGGTGTAGGGAGGAATTTGATGTACCGAAAATCATTATTCCTAAAAAATAAAGGCTTTGCCAAACATACCAATATTGTAGGCGGAGACGATGACTTATTCATGAATGATGTGGCTACCCATGAAAATACCGCTATCTGTCTGAACCCCGAAACATTTATGTATTCATTTCCAAAAACAACTTGGCGGACTTGGTATAGACAAAAAACAAGGCATCTTTCAGTCAGTAAACATTACCAATTACAAAACAAAATGCTCTTGGGCGGACTTGCCTCTACCCAGATTTTGACATGGCTTACGTTCTTGATTTTAATTCCATTTTTGTGGCATAATCCATTGATTTACGGATTGTTAGGCATATTTTTAGTCCGCCTCATTACGCAATGGATTGTATTCAATAAAGCAAATCAACAATTAGACAATACCCTCGAAACGATTACTTTACCCTTTTGGGATGGTATCTTTGCTTTTTATTTCCTAATCATGGGTATCAATAATTTTATTCCAAGGCGGAGAAAGATGAGATGGAGATAGGTCAATTATGTGTGAACAGTTACCAGTAAATAGTTCGGAGTATTAACCGTACAAATTTCTAACTATAATTATTATCATTACTAATACCTTGATTACGGCTTATTTGGTTTTCTCTAATCGTAATTCGCCAATCGCTTAAAAACTTAAATATGAACTCAATAGAATTAATAAAAAAATATTTTCCTCAACTTACTGAGCAACAGACACAACAGTTTGTTCAATTGGGCGAATTATATATCCATTGGAATGCCCAAATCAACCTGATTTCGAGGACGGATATGGATAATCTTTACGAAAAGCATATTCTGCACTCCTTAGCAATTGCGAAGGTGGTTAATTTCAAAGATTTCACCGAGATTTTGGACGTAGGTACAGGCGGAGGTTTCCCTGGAATTCCTTTGGCGATTATGTTCCCATTCTGCCAATTTCATTTGGTGGATAGCATCGGTAAGAAAATTAAAGTTGTGAATGAAGTAGCAACGGCTTTGGGTTTAACCAACGTCAGAGCCGAACAAATGCGAGCCGAACAAGTACAAGGTGAATACGATTTCATCATAAGCAGAGCCGTAACACGACTTTTGCCTTTCTATGGTTGGGTAAAAGGCAAAGTCAACATCAACAACTACAATTCAGTCAGAAATGGGATTTTGTACTTGAAAGGCGGCGATTTGAAAGAAGAAATCAAAGAGTTAGGCAAGAAATCAAGAGTCTATGAATTATCAGATTACTTTACAGAAGAGTTTTTTGAGACCAAAAAGATAGTCCACGTACCGATGACCTGATTTTTTTTCAAGGGTAAAAAACTGATAATCAAAGCCTTTGCAGAAAGTTTCATTTTTTTTCAAAAAATCACTTGCAGGATAAGTCATAAAAGCGTAATTTTGCATCACGATTAACAACAATCCTTCTTAGCTCAGCTGGTTAGAGCACATGACTGTTAATCATGGGGTCCCTGGTTCGAGCCCAGGAGAGGGAGCATTATAAAAGTATCAACAAGTATTAAGAAGGTTTAAAATATTGAATATCAATGTTTTAAACCTTTTTTCTTGTTATTGAAATTATTGGAATACGTGCTGATTCGTGTTGATTTGTGCGACTTGTTTTACTGTTTTATTTACTCATTTTTGAGGCTTAATTTAAACAAAAGCCATTATGAGTAAATTACCTACGTTGAAACCCGTCATTAATAGAAATAACAGAAAGAACAAATCAGGGCTATACAGTATTCATATTCGAGTGACATTAGGAAGAGAAACTGGTTACGTGAGCCTTGATAGTGAACCCCGAATAGCTCTAAGCGATTGGAATAAAAAGCCAAGTTACAAAAATTACGTAAAGAATACCCACCCCTTATCATTTGAGATTAATCAAGAGATTGAAAGTATAATGGGTAAGATTCATCAAATTGTAAAAAGGCATTTTGACACGAGTCTAATTTTGAAAGGACTCTTAAAAGAATTAAAGAAAAACGGAGATTCAAGTTACTTTAATGATTATGTTAGGGAATATATTAAAAATCCCGCTAAGAAGTTAGATATTGTAACCTTAGAAAAGTACAAGGCATTTTTACTTCATCTTGATAACTTTCGCCCAAAAATTAGATTTAATGATTTAGATTCAAAATTGGCATACGACTTTCAACAATACTTGCAGTCTGATAAGAAAATTAATGGCATTACTAAAAAAGGATTAGAAGGTGCTACAATAAAGTCATATTTTGATAAGTTTAAAGTTATCGTTAGGCAAGCAAGAGTAGATAAATATCTTTCATTAGATCAAACGTTCTCGCTTTTTGATGAATTGAATTACAAAGTTGAAAAGCCAGTTAGAACTTTTCTTGAAAAAGAGGATATAGACAAATTGATGGCATTAAAATTTACAGAAAAAGAGTTAGAAATGGAGCGTGACAGGGATTTATTCTTATTTCAAATTCACACAGGGTATTACTACAATGATTTACAGATTTTGAAAAAGAGAGAAATTACTTTTCAACCAAACGAGGGCGATGTAATTATCTCTAAAAGATATAAAAATGACCAAATTTCAATTGTCCCTATTTTCCTTTTCCC